>NZ_CP101655.1:2941381-3231128 GCF_028830055.1 Pseudomonas serboccidentalis | reverse complement strand
CGCTACCGCCTGTAGGAGCTGCCGCCGGCTGCTATCTTTTGACTTTAAAGCAGGATCAAAAGATCGCAGCCTGCGGCAGCTCCTACAGGAGTGTGCAGTAAATTTCAGTAGCCGCTGGAGCCGTAATCGACAGTGAACTCGAAGTCGGTGACCCGCTCGACGCCGGTTTCCAGACGTCCATCCGGCAACAGCCGCAACCAGCGATACCCCGGCGCCTGTTCGCCGACCTTGAAGTCCTGACTGTTCGGCTCGAACTGAATGCAGGTCGACGGCGACGCCATCAGCCGCACGCCGTTGCGCTCGCGGTCGATCTCCTGATGCACATGCCCCCACAACACCGCGCGGGCCTGCGGGAAACGGTCCAGCACCTCGAAAAATGCCTCGGGGTTGCGCAAGCCGATCGGCTCCGCCCAGGCACAACCCACCGGCACCGGATGATGGTGGAAACACACCAGATGATGGCGTTCCGGCGCCTCGCTCAGCGAACGGGCCAGCAGTTGCAGTTGATCGTCCTGCAGATAACCGGGCACAGAACCCGGCACCGCCGAGTCGAGCAAGGTCACGCGCCAGTTGCCGACATCGACCACTGACTCCAGCAATGCACTTTGCACCGCGGCCTGAGCCATGATCTGCGGCTCGTCGTGATTGCCGGGAATCCAGCGTGCCGGCGCATCGATCTGCGCCGTCATCTCACGAAACTGCTGGTACGACTCCAGCGTGCCGTCCTGGGAAAGGTCACCCGTGGCCAGCATCAGATCGATCCGAGGTTGCTGCCTGAGCACCTGTTCGATGACCTTTTGCAGGCTCTCGCGGGTGTTCATGCCCAGCAGCGTGCCATCCGCGTCGGCGAACAGATGACTGTCGGATAACTGCACCAGCAACGCCGGATCGGCGGTGGTCAATGTGGATACGCTCGGCAAGGCGTTCTCCCAAGGCAAAAGCACGGAATCGGTTGAGTGCCGCAATTATGCTGGGGGATGACGCAAAGGGGAAACCGGCGAACCGGACGCAGTTCACAACTAGCGTACGACTTCGTATTCGTGCCCCAGGGCCAGACAATGGCTCAGCCATTCCCCCAGGAACAGATTGAGCTGGGCCTTTTCGTCCGGCTGATGCATCGCGGCGTTCGGGTAAGGATAGATGCCGCGAAAGCGTCGTGCATGTTCGGCGCTGATCACTTCGGCCATGCGCGCGTCGTGATAGACCTGAACCTCCAGTTGCGGCACTGGCAGCCATGGCAGGCTGTGTTCCTGACGCACCTGCAACGTCGTGGTGTAAGGACAGGTCTGCAGCACTTCGAGGGCCAGCACACCGAGCATCTGCTCGCCCTGAGTCACGGCGATGCGCCGCGCCTCGGGATCGTTGCGCATATCCGGCACCAGTCGCATCAGGCGCGCGTAGTTGGCCTCGCAGGCGGCTTGCAGCCCCGCAAGGTCAACTCGATAACGATCGCGCAGCTTGTTTACGACCATAACCCCCTCACTTCGGCGCGGTTGAGCGCCAGCCATTGCAAGGCGATGATGCTCGCCGCGTTGGCAATACGTCCGTCACGGACGGCCTGCAAGGCATCTTCAAAGGCCCAGACCGTGACGCGGATATCTTCTGCTTCTTCCTCCAGCCCATGCAGGCCGCCTGCGTCGTCGGTACTGCAATGCCCCAGAAACAGGTGCACGAATTCGTTGCTGCCGCCCGGCGACGGGAAATATTTGGTCATCGGCCACAGGGCCTTGATGTCCAGTCCAGCTTCCTCCTGCGCCTCGCGGTGAGCAACCTCTTCCGGCACTTCTTCTTTGTCGATCAGACCGGCAACCAGCTCCACCAGCCACGGGTTGTCGGTCTTGCCCATGGCGCCGACGCGAAACTGCTCGATCAGCACCACTTCGTCGCGCAGCGGATCGTAGGGCAGCATGCACACGGCATCGTGACGCACGAAGACTTCACGGTTGATCTCGCGGCTCATGCCGCCGGCGAACAGCTCATGGCGCAAGTGCAAACGGTCGAGTTTGTAGAAGCCCTCGTAGCAGCGCTCGCGCTTTACGATATCGACGGTGGCCGGCGTGGCGTTGGCATAATCAGTCATGAGCATCCTCTTTACAGCGAATCCGATACGAGGTTCCTTGTTGTCACTTGCAACCTCGACTTCGCGCCATCCTATCGCGCCCGTGATGATTGATGCAGCCCCTTTACCGTCAGCGGGATGGACGGTGGAGACGAAACCCACTCTAATTAGCTTAGTGGCGAACTGACTGCTTCGGCGAGAGTCGAAGCGGATAACTTTTCGCCTTCCCCTGTTTCAGAAAGGACGCCCATGTCGCTTTTCAAAATTGCCTCCGTGGCCGCCATCGCCCTGACCCTGGGCGCCTGCGCCAACTTGTTCCAGCCCAACTACCGCACGCCGCTGGAAACCACCCGCGACGCATCGGAAACCCTGAAGCCCGGCTGTTCCAACCCGGACTGCCCGCTGGTGAACATCGACACCCTGCACTTCCCGGCAGAACCTGCACTGGACGGCATCATCGAAAAACGTCTGCTGCAGATGACCCGCACCGAAGCGAACGCGCCGGTAGCGCCAACCCTGGCAGCCTATCGTGAGCAGTTCTTGAGCACCGCCGGCCCGCGCAACAGCAGCTATCTGCAGGCCAAGGTACGCGAGCAGCATGACGGCTTGGTGATTCTCGAGCTGTCGAGCTACCTCGATACCGGCGGCGCCCATGGCACCCCGGGTCGCGGTTTCATCAACTACTCGCGCCAGCAGCACAAAGTGCTGAGCCTGTCGGACATGCTGCTGCCGGGTCAGGAAGAGGCGTTCTGGAAAGCCGCGCAAGTGGCGCACAACAGCTGGCTGATCAGCACCAAGCTCGATCAGGAAGCTGAATTCGTGAAGAACTGGCCGTTCGTGAAAACCCCGAACGTGGCGCTGACCTACGGCGGCGTGATCCTCAAGTACGACGTGAGCACCATCGCGCCTTACGCGCTGGGCCACGTCGAACTGAAGATTCCTTACCCGCGCCTGAACGGCATCGTCAAACCCGAGCTGTTTCCGGGCCGTAACTGAAAGCCCGGCCGAGCACCAGCTGCAACAGCCCTGCCAGCACCAGTGCCGGCAGGGTCGCGCCGACGTCCGGATACAGATTCGCCAGCAAGTGGTAGGTGCTGATCCCGCCCAGCCATGCCAACAGCGCCGGCCAGCGCAATGCGGCTGACGCGACCTGAGCGCTGCGCTTGCGCAGGATGAAGTGATCCACCAGCACCACGCCGAACAGCGGCGCAAATACCGAGCCGATCAGCAACAGGAAATTCTGGTACTGCGCCAATGGCGCCAGCAGCGCGATCAGGGTGCAGAGCACGCCGATGGCCAGCGCCAGATGCTCGACTTTCAAGCGCAACAGAATCCCGCTCGATACCGCCGCCGAGTGAATATCAGCGAAGGCGTTTTCCGATTCGTCCAAGAGAATCAGCAACAGCGGAATCCCCAGGCCGGCCCCCGCCAGCGCCAGCAGCAACGCATTGACTTCACCGCTCGGCGCGAACGCCAGGGTGTAGGCCACGCCGAGGCTCATCAGCCAGAAATTACCGATAAAGAAACCGACGGCCGTGCCGCCGAATACGTTCTTCGCTCGCTTGCCGAAACGCGAGTAATCGGCGATCAGCGGCAGCCACGACAGCGGCATCGCGATAGCAATGTCGAAGCCCACGGCGAACGGCATCGAACCATCCCCGGTACGCGCCCAAAGGGCAGCCAGATCGGCCTTGGCGAACAGGTTCCAGGTCAGCCAGATACACGCCGCCAGGATCAGCCAGATGCCCCATTTACGCAGGATCTTGCGCACAAACGTCAGCGGCCCGCTGACCGCGAGCAAGGTTGCCAGCGCACCGAAGCACAACGTCCACAGCATCGGACTGGCCCACAGCGAACCTTCGCTGAACGCGCGGGTGCCGAGCAGGCTGGCGGCGTCACGCATGACGATGATTTCGAACGAACCCCAACCGATCAGTTGCAGCAGGTTGAGCAGCGCCGGCAGGCTCGCGCCTTTGCGGCCGAGGCTGAGTTTGAGCGCCGCCATCGACGACAGGCCGGTGTCGCTGCCGATCACGCCGACCGCGGCCAGCAACAGCACGCCGACCAGGGTGCCGAGAAAAATCGCCAGCAACGAACCCGACAGGCCCAGGCCCGGTGCCAGCAACGCACCGGTCTGCAAGACCATCAGGCCGATGCCGAGGGAGAACCACAGGGAAAACAAATCCCGACCGCCGAACACACGCTTGTCGGCGGGTACGGCGAGGTCGGGGGAATAAGTGCCGGGTTGAATGCTCAAGGGTGTTATCTCAGAGGGACATTTGTTTTGTGTGTGATCGCACACCATTCCTGTGGCGAGGGAGCTTGCTCCCGCTGGTCTGCGCAGCAGACCCAAAACCGATCAACCCGTTCTTTCAATCAGAACGCGCTGGCCGGATTTACGACTGCTTCGCAGCCGGGCGGGAGCAAGCTCCCTCGCCACAGAGGCTCCGGTCATCCCGGAGCCTTTCAGGTCAGATCAGACTTTTTTGTACAGCTGACTGCCTTCCTTCTTGAACCGCTCGGCCTGTTCCGCCAGGCCTTGGGCGACGTCCACGTCGACCGCGTCGATCCGCTGGTTGGCCGCGTATTCGCGGACTTCCTGAGTGATCTTCATCGAGCAGAATTTCGGCCCGCACATCGAACAGAAGTGCGCGACCTTGGCCGAGTCCTTCGGCAGGGTTTCGTCGTGATAGGAACGCGCGGTGTCCGGATCGAGACCGAGGTTGAACTGGTCTTCCCAACGGAATTCGAACCGCGCCTTGCTCAAGGCGTTGTCGCGAATCTGTGCGCCCGGATGGCCCTTCGCAAGGTCCGCTGCGTGGGCAGCAATCTTGTAGGTGATGATCCCGGTCTTCACGTCATCCTTGTTCGGCAGACCCAAGTGCTCCTTCGGCGTCACGTAGCAAAGCATCGCGCAACCGAACCAGCCGATCATTGCCGCACCGATACCCGAGGTGATGTGGTCGTAACCCGGCGCGATGTCGGTGGTCAGCGGGCCGAGGGTGTAGAACGGCGCCTCGTCGCAGCACTCCAACTGCTTGTCCATGTTTTCTTTGATCAACTGCATCGGCACGTGGCCCGGGCCTTCGATCATGCACTGCACATCGTGCTTCCAGGCGATCTTGGTCAGCTCGCCGAGGGTTTCCAGTTCGCCGAACTGCGCTTCGTCGTTGGCGTCGGCAATCGAGCCCGGACGCAGGCCATCGCCCAGCGAGAAGCTGACGTCGTAGGCCTTCATGATTTCGCAGATTTCGTCGAAGTGGGTGTAGAGGAAGTTCTCTTTGTGGTGCGCCAGGCACCACTTGGCCATGATCGAACCGCCACGGGACACAATGCCGGTCACGCGTTTGGCGGTCAGCGGCACGTAGCGCAGCAGCACGCCGGCGTGGATGGTGAAGTAGTCGACGCCCTGCTCGGCCTGCTCGATCAGCGTGTCGCGGAACAGCTCCCAGGTCAGGTCTTCAGCGACGCCATTGACCTTCTCCAGCGCCTGATAGATCGGCACGGTACCGATCGGCACCGGCGAGTTGCGGATGATCCACTCGCGGGTTTCGTGGATGTGTTTGCCGGTGGACAAGTCCATCACGGTGTCCGAACCCCAGCGAATGCCCCAGGTCAGTTTCGCCACTTCTTCTTCGATGGACGAGCCCAGGGCGCTGTTGCCGATGTTGCCGTTGATCTTCACCAGGAAGTTACGGCCGATAATCATCGGTTCCAGTTCGACGTGGTTGATGTTGGCCGGAATGATCGCACGGCCACGGGCGATTTCTTCGCGGACGAATTCAGCGGTGATTTCTTTCGGGATGCTCGCGCCGAAGCTGTGGCCGGCGTGTTGCTGGTCCAGCAGGCCGGCGGCGCGGGCTTCTTGCAGTTTCATGTTTTCGCGGATGGCGACGTATTCCATCTCGGCGGTGATGATGCCTTTGCGCGCGTAGTGCATCTGGCTGACGTTGGCCCCGGCCTTGGCACGGCGCGGGTTGTTGACGTGGGCGAAACGCAGCTTGGTCAGCTCCGGATCGGCGAGACGTTCCTGGCCGAAGTTGGAGCTCAGGCCCGGCAGACGCTCGGTGTCGCCACGGTCGTCGATCCACGCCGAACGCACATCGCCCAGACCTTTGCGCACGTCGATCACCACGTTCGGATCGGTGTACGGGCCCGAGGTGTCGTAGACGGTGACCGGCGCGTTGATCTCGCCGCCGAAGTCGGTCGGGGTCACATCCAGGGTGATTTCGCGCATTGGCACGCGGATGTCCGGGCGCGAGCCCTGAACGTAGACTTTTTGCGAACGGGTGAACGGTTGAACCGACTGCTCATCGACCTTGGCCGAGTCACTCAGGTTGATCGCGTTTTTTGATTTTGTAGTCATCACGGGCTCTCCAGACAGCATCCAGGCAGTGGATTGTCGGAGCAGAACCTGAAAGGCACGGACGCACCAGGACAGGTGCTGTGCATCGTCGTCGAGCGTTCGATTGTCGAACAATATCCCGGACGAAGCACAAGAGGACTCGCCGGGTGACGAGAAATCTTGTTCCCTACGCAGGCGCTAACCTGATCAGGTTCAACGGGATCCGAAATTATTCGATCTCAGCCTCATAGCAAGGCACCCCGACAAGAACCCGGCCAGTCTAGACACAACCGGCAAAGAACGCCAACACCGCGGCAAACACCATGATGAATGGCGCAATTACCGGGACTTGCAGGATTGTTGCCGCACGATTGCGCAACTACACTCGCTTTGCCCTGCGCGCCTTGACGCTGTCGGGGCCGCGCCGTAGCCTTGGCGCGCACATTATTTTCATAATATTTTTGCTAGGGATCGCCTCATGCTGCGCAAACTTTCACTGGCTCTTGCCGTGTCTTGTGCGTCCAACGCAATGGCCTGGGCAGCAGAAGCGCCCTTGTCGACCAAGACCGATCTGGTCAGCGTCTATCAGGAAGCGGTCGACAACAACGCCGATCTGGCCGCCGCCCGCGCTCAGTACGGCGCCCAGAAAGAAGTGGTGCCGCAGGCTCGCGCAGGGTTGCTGCCTAACCTCTCCGGCGGCGCTGAAGTCGCGGACGTGCGCACCTCGATCGACCAGCCTTCCGCCATTGCCAATCGCAGCGCGCATTCCTATCAGGCGACTCTGGCTCAGCCATTGTTCCGCGCCGACCGCTGGTTCCAGTACCAGGCTGCCAAGGACGTCAACGAGCAGGCCGCGCTGCAACTGTCGGCCACCGAGCAGAACCTGATCCTGCAATCGGCCGAAAGCTATTTCAACGTGCTGCGCAGTCAGGACAACCTGGCCTCGACCAAGGCTGAAGAAGCCGCGTTCAAGCGTCAGCTCGACCAGTCCAACGAACGCTTCGACGTCGGCCTGTCGGACAAGACCGACGTGCTGCAATCGCAAGCCAGTTACGACACCGCACGCGCCAACCGCATCGTTGCCCAGCGTCAGGTCGATGATGCGTTCGAAGCGCTGATCACCCTGACCAACCGTCAGTACAACTCGATTCAGGGCATCGTGCACACGCTGCCGATCCTGCCGCCGGCGCCGAACGACGCCAAGGCCTGGGTCGACACTGCCGCCAAACAGAACCTCAATCTGCTGGCGAGCAACTTCGCGGTCAGCTCCGCCGAACAGACCCTCAAGCAGCGCAAGGCCGGCCACTTGCCGACCCTCGATGCCGTGGCCAAATACGAAAAGGGTGACAACGACGCCCTCGGTTTCGCCAACCCTAACGCCTTCGGTACCCCATACAGTGGCAACGTCGAGCAAAGCACGTTGGGCTTGCAACTGAACATCCCGATTTACAGCGGCGGGCTGACCAGCTCGCAAGTGCGCCAATCGTATGCGCAACTGGATCAGAGCGAGCAACAGCGCGAATCCCTGCGCCGGCAGATCGTCGAAAACACCCGCAATCTGCACCGCGCGGTAAACACCGATGTCGAGCAGGTGCAGGCGCGCCGCCAGTCGATCATCTCCAACCAGAGCGCGGTGGAAGCCACGGAAATCGGCTATCAGGTGGGAACGCGCAACATCGTCGACGTGCTCGACGCCCAGCGCCAGCTGTACACCTCGGTGCGCAACTACAACAACACCCGCTACGACTACATCCTCGACAACCTGCGCCTGAAGCAGGCGGCGGGGACGTTGAACCCGGGTGACTTGCAGGACCTGAGCCGCTATCTGAAAGCCGACTACAACCCGGACAAGGACTTCCTGCCGCCGGACCTGGCCAAGGCTGCGGAAGCACAGCTCAAGGCCCGACCTTAAGCCTTAAAGCAAAAGATCGCAGCGTGCCGCAGCGCCTACAATTGGAATGCATTTTCCTGTAGGAGCTGCGGCACGCTGCGATCTTTTTGCTTTTGGATGTGCTGACTTATTTGATCAGCCGGCCCAAGCCATCCAGCAACCGCTGCAATGCGCCCTGATTGCGGCGCATCACCGCCAGCCCGGCCTCGGCCATGCGCTGCGCATCACGCGGCAATTCGAACAGCCGTTGTACCTCCACCGCCAGCCCTTCGGCATCATCCACTTCGGCCAGCGCACCGGCTTCGCGCAACTGCGCGGCGATGTCGAGGAAGTTGAACAGATGCGGGCCGCTGAGCACCGGCTTGGCCAGGGCCGCCGGCTCCAGCAGGTTATGCCCGCCGCTCGGTACCAGGCTGCCACCGACAAAAGCGCTGTCGGCCAGCGCATAGAGAAACAGCAGCTCGCCCATGGTGTCGCCGAGCAGCACCGAGGTGTCCGCCTCGACGCTGACACCGGTTGAACGGCGCACCGTGGCAAAGCCTTCACGCTGGCACAGTTCGAACACCGTATTGAAACGCTCGGGATGGCGCGGCACCAGAATCAGCAGCGCATTCGGGTAATTCGCCAGCAGGCGACGATGGGCGTCGAGCACCACTTCGTCTTCGCCTTCGTGGGTGCTGGCGGCGATCCACACCGGTCGCTCCAGCGCCTGCCATTGGCCGCGCAGTTCGTTGGCGCGTTGCAGCAGTTGCGGGTCGATGGTCAGGTCGAACTTGATCGAGCCAGTGACCTCGACCGTCTCCGGACGCGCGCCCAGATCGCGGAAACGCTGGGCTTCGGCCTCGGTCTGCACCGCGAAAAAACTCATTTCAGCGAGCATCGGCGCGGTCAGCTTGCTGAAGCGGCCATAACCTCGGGCTGAACGCTCGGACAGTCGCCCGTTGGCCAGCGCCACCGGAATCCCGCGTTTGGCACACTGGTGAATGTGGTTGGGCCACAGTTCGGTTTCCATGATCACCGCGAGTTTCGGCTGCACCCGATCAAGGAAGCGCGCCGCCGCACATGGCAAGTCGTACGGCAGATAACAATGCTGGATGCGCGGCTCGTTGGCGAACAGCGCCTGAATCCGCTCCGAACCGGTCGGGGTCATGCAGGTCACGGTGATCGGCAGCTGTGGATAACGTTGCAGCAAGGCGCGGATCATCGGCGCGGCGGCGATGCTTTCGCCCACCGACACCGCGTGCACCCAGATCCCGCCGGGTTGCAATGACGGCATTGCGTAGGAGAAGCGCTCGCCAATCCGCTTGGCATACGCCGGAGCCTTGCGCGAGCGCAGCCACAGCCGAATCGCCACCAATGGCAGCCCCAGGTAAAACAGCGCGGTGTAGAGAGTTCTATTCATGGCGGCGGAGTTTATCGACTTTTGTCGCCAATCGCCCGCAAGTGCACGGCAAAACGTTCGGCCAGCCAGCGCGCGGCAGGCCCCAAAGGCTCATCCCGGCGCCAGACCAGTTCCACCACCAGCGCCGGCGGCGTCCATTCGCTGTCCAGTTCCACCATCAGCCCCTGATAAGCCGAATACTGCACCACATGCCGGGGCAACCACGCCCAGCCAAGATCGCGCACCAGCCATTCGGCCATCACGTAGAAACTGTCGGCACGCCACACCTGCGGGCTGGCCGGCTCGTTGCCGGGATAGACGCTGGTTTGCGTCGACATCAACAGCTGCCGGTGTTGCGCCAGTTGCTGGCAGGTGACGTAGGCCTGCGTCGCCAGCGGATGATTGATCCCGCAGACGGTGACCATTTCCACCCGGCCCAGTACTCGACGCTCCAGTGCTTCAGGGATTTCATCGTGATAGAACAGCAAGCCAAGATCGGCACGACGCTCCACCAGTTTGCGCGCCACTTCACCCTGGGCGGCACTGGTCAGTTGCACTTCGAGGCTGGGAAATTGCTCGGCCAGGGCGTCGAAACTTTCCACCAGAGCCTGATAAGGCATCGCTTCGTCCTGCGCCACGCGCAACTGCGCTTCCTGGCCGCGCATCATCGCCATCGCCCGACCGTTCAGGCGTTCGCATTGACGCAGCACTTCCCGGGCCTCTTCGAGCAGCGCTTCGCCCGCTTCGGTGAGCCTGGGTTGGCGACCACTGCTACGTTCGAACAGGCTGACGCCAAGGTCATCTTCAAGCATGGCAATGGCGCTGCTGATCGCCGACTGCGCCTTGCGCTGCTGGCGCGCCACGGCGGAAAAAGAGCGGTGTTCGGCGACGCTGACGAAGGCGCGCAGTTGTTCCAGGTTCCACTGGGTATTCATGACTTAACCCATCTTTTAAACAGATAGGTAATGACTTTACCCCATCTGGCGAATCACTAGAATGCCGCCCCAGCAAGCAACGTTTTACATGAGGATCTACACATGAACGCCTACGCCTTTCTGGCTATCGCCATCTGCGCCGAAGTGATTGCCACCGTTTCGATGAAAGCGGTCAAAGGCTTGAGCACCCCGCTGCCACTGATCCTGGTCATCGTCGGCTACGGGATCGCCTTCTGGATGCTGACCCTGGTGGTGCGCACCGTGCCGGTGGGCGTCGCCTACGCCGTGTGGGCGGGCATGGGTATTGTGATGGTCAGCGTCGCGGCGCTGTTCATTTACGGGCAAAAGCTGGACGTGCCGGCGATGCTCGGGATGGCGCTGATCGTGCTTGGCGTCGTCGTGATCCAGCTGTTCTCGAAAACTGCCGGGCATTAACAGACCACGCGGCTTCCTGTAGGAGTGAGCCTGCTCGCGATGGCGGTCTGTCATTCAACATTCATGTCGTCTGATCCACCGCCATCGCGAGCAGGCTCACTCCTACAGGTTTACGGCCCCCTGTTGATCATCGACAAATCCCCCTCTTTCCCGAGTCTGTATACTGCGCCCTCGTCTTGAACACTGAGGTCGTTGCATGCCATCCGTTATTTCCACCGACGTTCTGATTGTCGGCGCTGGTGTCGCCGGCCTCTGGCTGAACGCGCGTCTGCGCCGTCAGGGTTTTTCGACCGTGCTAGTGGAAAGCGCCAGCCTCGGCGGCGGGCAGAGTGTGAAGTCCCAGGGCATCATCCACGGCGGCGCCAAGTACGCGCTGCACGGCGCGCTGACCGGCGCCTCGGAAGCCATCGCCGACATGCCGCGCCGCTGGCGCGAAGCGCTGGCTGGCAACGGCGAGTTGGACCTGACCGGCGTACGCCTGTTGTCCGAAGCGCATTACCTGTGGTCGCCCGGCACCCTGGCCGGCAATCTCACCAGTTTCTTCGCCAGCAAAGCCGTGCGCGGCCGGGTCGATCAGGTCAAGGGCGATCAACTGCCGCCCGCGCTGCAAGACAAACGCTTCAAAGGCAAGGTCTACCGCCTGGCTGAACTGGTGGTCGATGTGCCGAGCCTGATCCAGCGCCTGGCCGATCTGGCCGGTGACGGTCTGCTCGCCGGGCAAACCATCGAGCCATTGCTGGAAGCAGGCGTGCTGGTCGGCCTGAAAGTCGACGGCCGCGAGATTCGTGCTCAACGCATCGTCCTCAGCGCCGGGGCCGGTACCGCCCAGTTGCTGGAAGACCTGGGCCTGAGCCAACCGGCCATGCAACGTCGGCCGCTGCACATGATCATCGCCAAAGGCCCGGGCCTGAAGCCGCTCTACGCTCACTGCCTGGGCGGCGGCACCAAACCGCGCATCACCGTGACCACGCACCCGGCCGCCGACGGTCAGTGGGTCTGGTATTTGGGTGGTGACATCGCCGAAAGCGAGGGCGTGAACCGCGAGCCGGCGGAGCAGATTGCCACGGCGCAAAAGGAAATCGCTCAGTTGTTGCCGTGGATCGACCTCAGCACTACGCAATGGGCGACCTTGCGTGTGGATCGCGCCGAACCGCTGCAAACCGGCCTGACCCGTCCGGACAATGCGTTCCTCGCCGAGTTTGGTCGCCTGCTGGTGGGCTGGCCGACCAAACTCGCGCTGGCGCCGGACTTCGCCGACCGGGTCATCGCCTCGCTGGAGCGCGACGGCATTCAGCCGCAAGCCGCCGAGCCACTGCCGGCGCTGCCGAAACCACCGATGGGCGTACCGGCCTGGGAGCAACTGTTGCCATGAGCGTAGCGACCCTGCACGAACTGCATCGCCCGTTGGGCAGCACCGGTTTGCTGGTGTCCCCGCTGGGCCTGGGCACGGTCAAGCTCGGCCGCGACCAGGGCGTGAAATACCCCAACGGTTTTCAGATCCCTGACGATGACGCGGCGCGCATGTTGCTCAAACAGGCGCAGGGGCTGGGCATCAACCTGATCGACACCGCCCCGGCCTATGGCCGCAGCGAAGAACGCCTCGGCCCGCTGCTGCGCGGCCAGCGTCAGGACTGGGTGATCGTCAGCAAGGTCGGTGAAGAGTTTGCCGACGGCCTGTCGCGCCATGACTTCAGCGCCGCGCATACGCGGATGTCGGTCGAGCGCAGCCTGCAACGTCTTGAAACCGACTTTATCGACCTGGTGCTGGTGCACTCCGACGGCAACGACCTGGCGATCCTTGAGCACGAGGAAGTCTATGCCACCCTCGCCGTGCTCAAGGCCGAGGGCAAGATTCGTGGCTTCGGCTTCTCCGGCAAAACTGTCGAAGGCGGCTTGAAAGCGTTGGAGCAAGGGGACTGCGCGATGGTCACCTACAATCTGAACGAACAGAGCGAGAAGGCAGTCATTGACTATGCTGCTGCCCACGGCAAAGCCATTCTGGTGAAAAAAGCCCTGGCCAGCGGCCATGTGTGCCTGAGCCCCGGCGTGGACCCGGTGCGCGCCAGCTTCGAGTTGTTGTTCCAACAGCCCGGCGTCGCCAGTGCTATTGTCGGGACGATCAATCCGCTGCACCTCGCCCATAACGTTGCGACCGTTGCCCAGGTCCTTCGTGGTCACTGACGCCGCCCCGCGGCCTTAAGCAGGAGCCGACATGCCGCGCACGCTCATCAGAAAGAACCCGAGCAACTTCAAGACTCTGCCGCTGTTCGTCGAAGCCACGCCCGAAGGTCTGACCTATCAGAGCGTGGGCATGCCGCTGAACTTCGCCCAGACCCTGCAGCGACGCAAACCGGTGAGCGTGGCGGATGCCGAGCGTTTCGCGCTGGAGCTGGCTAACCTCGGAGTCTCGGTGCGCCTGACCCTGCATTGGCAGAATCGCGACTACTGGGTGCTGGTGCGCCAACGCCGCCAGGATCGCGGTGACGTGGTGCTCAAGCTGATTTCCGGTTACGTGCCGGCCCATGAGCTGAATATCCCGCTGCACACCGCGATTCAGGAGATTGCCGAAGAGTGCCTGCTGGAAACCCCGGAAGGCTGGCTCGGCGGGCGTTTCAACGACACCTGGCTGCCCGCGCCCTACTCGTCCGCCCTGCATTATCGCGAGGCGCTGCCGTTTCGCCTGACGCCGTTGTCCGGCTCGGCGCGGCCGGTGCGCTGCGCCAATCTGCAATTGCTCGAACGGCCACGGGCCTATGTGCATTTGCCCACCGCGTCGCTGCAACTGATCTACGACCTGCGCCTGGAAGTGCCCAAGGAAGCCAAATCCCTGAGTCTGTTCCATGTCGATGAGCGGCTGGAGGGTGATCAACTGGTGGCGCGCCTGGATCGCAAACGCCCGGACCTGTACCTGATGCCGTTGCAGGATGGCGAGCCACTGGCCGAGCTGTATACCTTGAAGAAAGGGCAGCTGTATCCAGCAGGCACACGCGGCTTGTATCTGGCAGAAAGCTTTGCCAAACAGGATGGCTGGCTGGTGCGGGAGGAGCGGATTCGCTGGAAGGACTGGCTGCGCCAGCAAGGCCTGACGCCACCGGAGAAGCCCACGGGACTGGCGCGGTTGCGCGGCAAGGCCAAGCAACTGCTGAAGAAGATCGTACCGCGCAAGAAAGTCAGTTCCTGAAACGCAAAAGATCGCAGTCTGCGGCAGCTCCTACAGGGAAACGCGTTCCAATGTAGGAGTTGCCGCAGACTGCGATCTTTTTAGCTTGGATCAGTGACCGCGGATTTTCTCCACGATCGCCGTCGTCGAGCTGTTTTCCACCAGCCCCAGCACTTTCACCGTGCCGCCGTAAGCCTTGACGATGTCCGCGCCGACTACCTGGTCGATGCCGTAATCACCGCCCTTGACCAGCACGTCCGGTTTGACCTCGCGCAGCAGGTTTTCCGGGGTACCCTCCGGGAAGCTGATCACCCAGTCCACCGCACCGAGGCCGGCGAGGACCGCCATGCGTCGGTCGACACTGTTGATTGGACGTCCCGGTCCTTTCAGGCGGCTGACAGAGGCGTCATCGTTGATCGCCACGATCAGACGGTCGCCCTGGGCGCGCGCCTGCTCGAGGTAGGTCACGTGACCGGCATGCAGAATGTCGAAACAGCCATTGGTGAAGACGATGCGCTCGTTATGCGCGCGGGCATCGGCGACCGCCAGTACCAGTTGCTCGAGCCCCAGAACGCCACGTTCCGAGCCTTCTTCGCGCTGGATCGCACGACGCAGTTCCGGAGCGCTGATCGCAGCAGTACCGAGCTTGCCGACCACGATGCCGGCAGCGAGGTTGGCCAGCGCCACGGCGTGCGGCAACTCTTCACCGGCAGCAATTGCGGCCGCCAGCGTGGAAATCACCGTGTCGCCGGCACCGGTCACGTCGAACACTTCACGGGCACGGGCCGGCAGGTGCAGCGCCGGATGCTCCGGACGCAACAGGGTCATGCCGTGTTCGCCACGGGTCACCAGCAGCGCGCCGAGTTCGAGATCGTGCATCAGCGCAGCGCCCTTGCTCACCAGCTCGTGCTCATCGGCGCAGCCGCCGACGATGGCTTCGAATTCGCTGAGGTTCGGCGTGATCAGGCTGGCGCCACGGTAGATCGAGAAATCCTTGCCCTTGGGATCGGCCAGCACCGGAATGCCTTTGGCCCGGGCTGCCTGAATCAAGGCCTGATGGTTTTTCAGCGCGCCTTTGCCGTAGTCGGACAGCACCAGCACCTTGATGCCTTCCAGCAGCTCATCGACCTGCGAGACCAGGGCCAGGGCATCGGTGGCAAACGGCTCTTCAAAGTCGATACGCAGCAATTGCTGGTGCCGGCTCATGACCCGCAGTTTGACGATGGTCGGCTGATGCGCAATGCGCTGGAACAGCGCGCGCACGCCCGCGCCCTTGAGACTGTTGCTCAGGCTGTCGGCGGCTTCGTCATCACCGGTCACACCGACCAGCGACGCCGGCGCACCCAGCGCGGCAATGTTCAGGGCAACGTTGGCAGCACCGCCCGGGCGGTCCTCGATTTGCTCGACCTTTACGACCGGAACCGGTGCCTCAGGGGAAATCCGTGAGGTTCCACCATGCCAGTAACGGTCGAGCATGACATCGCCGACCACCAAGACTGGGGCTTGATCGAATCGCGGCATGGACAACTTCATGGAGCAACCCACATACAAAATGAACAGGGGCGCGATATTAACACAGGGTTGGCGCAGGCTTGAGTGCCGCCTGCAACAGGATGAAACAGCTGAGTATTTTGCTTATTTTTTGAGCACCAGCGCCGCGAGTTGTCCACAGGCTTCGGACAACTCCACGTCCTCGGTATCGATCTGCCACTCTGCAGCCAGGGGGGCTTCATAAGGGCTGTCCACCCCCGTGAAGTGCTTGATTCGCCCTTCCCGTACAGCCTGATACAAACCTTTCGGATCGCGGCGGGCACAAACCTTGAGCGAAGTACTGACGTGCACTTCAATAAAGTCACCCTGCGCAAACAGCCTGCGCGCGGCGTCCCGTTCGGCGCGGAACGGCGAAATGGCCGCGACGATCACAATCAGTCCGGCCTCGACCATCAGCCGCGCCACTTCCGCCATGCGCCGTGTGTTTTCCCGACGGCAGGCGTCGCTCATACCCAGGTCCCGACACAGACCATTACGCACATTGTCGCCATCCAGCAGGAAGGTGTGCAGACCTGACTCATACAGGTGCAATTCGAGTGCATTGGCCAGGGTCGACTTGCCGGCTCCGGAGAAGCCAGTCAGCCACAGGCAGCATGGGCGCTGCGCCTTGAGCGCGGCCCGGGCCTGTTGCGAGAGCGCCAGACCATAAGGCCGAATGGCTCGCGCCTGTACAGGCAGGGACAAGAACTCATTCATAACCGAGCAACTCGTAGTCACGCTGATAAACCCGGCGCACCAGACGCCGAGTGCGCACGGAACAGAACTCACGCGCCGGCATCGCTTGCCGTTCCCGGGAACTGTTGACGTGCGGCAGCTGGCCGGTCAGCCCCAACCGCTCGCAGACCAGAGCAAAATCCCGCGCCAGATGCTCCTGATAGCCGACGAAGTCCAGCGCCAGATGCCCCAGCGAGTCGGTAAGAAAGTCGGTCTGTGCCGCAAAGTGCAATTGCCGGGCTATCGTTTCCGGACGCAGCCAGCGTGTGACAAAGTCGTCGAAATCACGATATTGCCGCACCAGCCGCTGCGCCGCATGGTCACGCGCACTCAGTTCATTACCGCGTAAAAAGGCGTAGGCCGAATAAGCACGCTCCAGCGGGTCACGGACAAAAGCGAACTTGAAGGCCTTCGCGAACTGTTCGGGAAATTGCTCTTCATACCAGTACAGCGGCAAATGCCCAGGACGCCAGCCGTCGAACATCGCCGTGCAGATGCTGCTACCGGCACACTTGGGGACATGGATGAACAGGCAGGAACGTTGCTCGAAGGCCTTGGGAAAGGTCAGCTTGGCCGACATCGATTTGTTCACCACCTGGCGATCGACCACCGACAGGCGCCCGAGCAGAAAGGCCCGCTGCGGCTTGGGCAGCAGTTTCCAGAGATAGCGTTGCAGCATGAAAGTACCCGCGCGACGGGGATGGCCCCCTCGATAAAAGTCAGAGTTCGTTCAGGAACCTTAACAAGCGCGGTGCCGGGATTTATTCCGGTTTGGTCAAGAAGGGTAAAGGTCTGGATACAAACAACTATGGGAGCGAGCCTGCTCGCGATGGCGTATGCACATTCGACACGGATGTCGTCTGTTGCAGCGCTGTCGCGAGCAGGCTCGCTCCCACAGGGTAAGGCCCGGAATCAGGCGATATCTTCGGCCGGGGCATCGAGGCCCATGGCGTTGAGGCGGGCGTAGTAGCCGTTCTGTGCCAGCAACTGATCGTGAGTGCCGCGCTCGACGATCCGCCCCTGATCCATGACCAGGATCAGGTCGGCCTTCTCGATAGTCGACAGACGGTGGGCGATCACCAGCGTGGTGCGGCCTTTCATCACTTGATCCAGTGCCGCCTGAATGTGCCGCTCGGATTCGGTATCGAGTGCCGAGGTGGCCTCGTCGAGAATCAGCAACGGTGCATTCTTGAGCAGCGCACGGGCAATCGCCAGCCGCTGGCGCTGACCACCGGACAGCAATACGCCGTTTTCACCGACCTGGGTGTCCAGGCCTTGCGGCAGTTGCGAAATGAAGTCCATCGCGTAGGCATCACGCGCCGCTTTTTCGATGTCCTCACGCGGTGCACCGGCCAGATCGCCATAAGCGATGTTGTTGGCCACGGTGTCGCTGAACAGGGTGACATGCTGGGTGACCTGGGCGATGTGACGACGCAGGTTGAGCAGTTTGTACTGTTCGACTTCCACGTCGTCGATAAGGATCTCGCCCTTGTCGTGGTGATAGAAACGCGGAATCAGGTTGGCCAGCGTCGACTTGCCGCTGCCGGAACGCCCTACCAGTGCAACCATCTGCCCCGGCTGGACCGAGAAGCTGATGTCGTCGAGCACCTGCCGTTCGGTGCCCGGGTAGGTGAAGCTCAGGTTGCGCACGTCCAGACGACCGCTCACCGAGTCGCGTTCCACCGTACCGGTATCGACTTCTGGCTCGACGTCCAGCTGCTCGAAGATGCTCTCGGCACCCGCCACGCCTTTCTGGATGGTCGAGCTGACTTCGGACAATTGGCGGATCGGTTTGGGCAGCAGGCCGGCCAGCGTGATGTAGGCGACCATGTCACCGGCCGAAGCGTCACCGCGCAGGAACAACACCAGGAACATCAGCACCGCCATCGCGGTGTAGATCACCAGTTGCAGCATCGGCGTATAGATCGCACCGGTGCGGGTCATGCGCAGTTGCTTGTCGGTGTTGCTCTGGCTGGCGTTGAGGAAGCGTTGTTCTTCGTACGCCTCGCCGCCGAAGCTGCGTACCACGCGATAGCCCTGGATAGTTTCCGAGGCCACATGCGTGACGTCGCCCATCGCCAGCTGGATCTTCTTGCTCTGCTTGCGGAATTTCTTGCTCGCGGTGCGCACCATCACGGCGATGAGCGGCAGGATCGCAACCATCACCAGCGTCAGCTTCCAGTTCATGAACAGCAGCGACGCAAACAGAAAGATCACCGTCATCCCTTCACGGATTACGACCTTGATCGCATCTGTTGCCGCCCCCGTGACCATGGTCACGTTGAAGGTGATACGCGAAATCAGATGACCGGAGTTATGCTTGTCAAAGTAGCGGTTGGGCAGAACCAGCAGGTTGTTGAACAACTGCACCCGCAGGTCATGCACCAGGCCCAGGGAAACCTTGGCCAGGAAATAGTTGCCCAGATAGGAACCCAGCCCCTGCCACGCCGCGATCAGGATGATCAGCAGCGGCACGGCCTGCAGCAGTTGCAGGTCACGCAGGTACGGTACGGTGGGAAACAGCACCGCTTCGGGGTTGGACAGGCCATCGACAAAGTACTTGAGAATGTAGCCGAGCATCGGTTGCGTCGAGGCGAAAATCAGAAAGCCGACGATGCTGATCAGGAACAGACTGATGTACGGCCGGACGTAACCGAGCAGGCGGAAGTAGATTTTCAAGCTCGAAGGGCTTGCGGCGGGACTGGAGTCGGTCATATCACGCGAAAGTCGATAAAAAGGACGCTGACTTTAGCACAGCTTCTTCAGGGTTCTGGCAATCGGCGAAAGGCTGTTATTGTTAGGCATCTTTTTCCGCATCAAATAGCCATCACTCGAATGGTCGATCAACCTCAGGAACGAATCTCACAGCATGCAACTTCGCGGCTTCAGCAGTACGTCCAATCGGATTTTCGATTTCATTAGCCTGTGGATACTTCCCACGGGTTATTTCTTGCTCTTGTGCGCGCTGTTCTTTTTGCCGGGCCGAAGCCTGCATCACAAGCTGTTTTACGGACTGTTCAGCATTCCGACACTGATCGCGCTGTGCCTGCGCCCGCGCGAACTCAAGGAACTGCTGCGCGAGCCGATTTTCATCGCGATCCTGCTGTTTGCCGCATGGGCTTTGCTCAGCCTCGCCTGGGGCCCCGGAGGCGAGCCCTTCGGCGGAATGCTCAAACCACCACTGCATACCTTGCTGCTGTTTGCCGGCTGCTACCTGCTGGTGCGCTACCGCAGCGATATCCTTCAACCCCTGCTGTTCGGCGCGGCGCTGGTCGCCCTGATTGCCACCACCCTCTTCCTGTTCATGTTCGCCCGGGTCTATGAGCCGGGGATGCGTCTGATCGGCGGCGGTGCCTTCGATAATCCGCTGCTCAGTTCGCACCTGTTCGGATTCTTCAGTGCCTACTGGCTGAGCGTGACCATGACTTGCAAACGCCGCCAGATGATGTGGCTCAGCGTGCCCGCGATGGCCATCATGTTCATGGCGGTGATTGGCACTGGCTCCAGAACGCCGCTGGTGGCACTGACCATGGCGGCGCTATGGCTGTGTTTCATCTGCTGGAACCGACGTTCGGTCGGACTACTGATCGCCCTGGCCATGAGCGGTGTGACCGTTGTAATGATGTTTAGACAGATGATCACCGAGCGTGGCGACTCCTACCGGCTGGAAATCTGGCAGAAAGTGCTGCACATGATTGCGGATCATCCATGGATCGGTCATGGCTACAGCGCCAGCCTTGCGGTCGATCCCGGCAACGGTGTCAGCTTTCAAGAGCCGCACAGTTTTGCCCTGGGTGTTCTGTATTACGTCGGCATCATCGGCTTGCTGCCCTGGTTGTTTTTCCTGACCTGGGGCCTGCTGAGCAGCTGGCGCCAGCGTGTGCAGCCACTGCTGATCATTGCCTCGACCTTGCTGGTATTCGGTATCGGTGCCGGGCTGACCGAAGGCGGCGGAATCATTTCGCGGCCCAAGGAGCACTGGTTCCTGCTGTGGATCCCGCTGGCGCTGATCGCGGCGCTGAGCATCAATCAACGCGCGCGGCGCCTGTTGACCCTGCCGGTGCAAAAGTTGACGGTTGCGTGCCTTGAACAATTGAGCAGCGAAGCCCAGATCATCGAGGAAGACGGCCTCGGCCCGAAAGTCCTGCGCCTGAGCGACGGCAGCTTCCTCAAACTGTTCCGCCGGCGTCGCTGGTACACCTCAGGCAGTTTCAATCCTTATTCCGAACGTTTTGCGGTCAACAGCGAACAATTGCGTCAAATGGGCATTCCCACCCCGCAAGTATTGAATCTGTACCGCCTCGACGATGGCAGCAGCGCCGTGCATTATGCGCCGTTGCCGGGTCACACCCTGCGCCAGGTACTGCAGAGCATCACGGCTCCGGCGGTGCGTCAGGCGCTGGTAGAGCGCTTCGGCAAATTCATGGCGCAACTGCACGAGAAAGGCGTTTATTTCCGCTCGCTGCACCTGGGCAACGTTCTGGTACTGGAAGATGGCGAATTCGGGCTGATTGATCTGGCCGACCTGCGCATCTACCCTACCCCGCTCAGTCTTTCACTGCGCCAACGCAATTTGCGTCATATGCAACGTTACACTGTCGACAAACGCTGGTTGTTCGAGGATCACCTCGATGCGTTGCTCCAGGGGTACGCCGTGACGGCGTCTAAATCCGCGGTTGAAAATCTGCACAGGCAAGTGCTGGCCGGCAACACTCCGGCCCGAGTTCACTGATGACTGAAAACAATCCTCTATTTGCGCTGGTCGCCTATCTGCTGGCCATCGCCACCTCCGCCCTGCTATTGCGCGCGGTACCGAAAATCGCCCGGCACCTGCAGCATTCCGGCGAAAGCCGTTATGCCAGCATCGACGGACTGCGCGGCTATCTGGCGTTTGGTGTATTCGTGCACCACTCGATCATTACCTGGATCTTCTTGCGCACCGGGGTAATCGACTTCCCTCCGAGCAACTTCTATTCGATGCTGGGTCAGGGCAGCGTTGCGCTGTTCTTCATGATTACCGGGTTTCTGTTCTGGAGCCGCCTGCTCGCGCAAGGACGCAACCACGACTGGCTGGCGTTCGGCGTTTCACGGGTATTTCGCCTGTATCCGCTGTACCTGCCGCTGATGCTGCTGGTGTTCGTGTCGATCTTCCACTTGCAGAACTGGCAACTGAAAGAGCCTGGCCTGGAACTGTCCAAGCAGATTCTCGCCTGGCTGACGTTCGACCGGCCGGACATCAACCAGTACCCCCACTCCGGCATGCTGATATCCAACGTCACCTGGACGCTGGCTTATGAGGTGTTTTTCTACCTGGCGCTGCCACTGGCCGGATTGGTGTTCATCTACCGCGGCAGCTGGTTGCAAGTGGTGCTGTGCCTGATCGGCATCTACGCGCTGTACCAACTCATCGGCTGGGAGCATTCGCTGAAGAAGCACTTTCTGGCGAGCTTTCTCGGTGGCATCGCCGCCGCGTACTGGATCCGTCGGCCGGCGCTCGTGGCGTGGAGCCAGTCGCGCCTGGCGAGCATCATCGCTGTGCTCGCGCTGGTGATTGCGTTCACCGCGTTCAACCGAGCGTTCAAGACTGCACCGCTGTTTTTGCTGGGACTGTTTTTCGTGATCGTCGCGTCCGGCAATGATCTGTTCGGTGCGCTGAAACCACGCAGCATTCGCTGGCTCGGCGAGATCAGCTACAGCACCTATCTGCTGCACGGGTTCGTCCTGTGGCTGATGGTGCAACGGCTACCGCTGCTGCTGGATATCGATGCGCGGGAAACGTCGGTGTACCTGCCCTTGGTGGCTGTCTGCACGTGCTTGCTGATTCTGATCAGCAGCGCGACGTTTCTCTATATCGAGCAACCGGGCATGGCTGTCGGCAAGAAGGTTGTGCACTGGTTGCGTCAGCGCCAGAAGGGTGAAAAGCGCCTGCCGGAGAAAGCCGCTCGCTGAGAGCGAGCGACCGTCGCCTCAATCCTTTTCCAGCGGAGAAAAGAGCAAACGCCCCAAGCCGCGCCAGGTCTTCTTGTTCCAGGCCTTGAACGGGATCTGCGCCAGCAGCTCACGCGCCAGCTTGCGATTGCGGTTGGCGGTCTTGAGGAACATTGAGTTCAGCGCCTTGAAGCGCACTTCGTCGTACAGCGGATGATCGCTGAATAGCGCATAGGTGCGCAGAATGTTCTCGATCATGAAGCGATGGTTTTTGTACGAGTTGGTGGCGTGCTTGCGGTAGCGCGCCATCACCACGTTCAGGCCATCGATGAAGTAACCGGCGCGGGTCACCTTCAGCTCGATGTACAGGTCTTCAAGACGAATCGTCGGGTCGAACCCACCCACCTTTTCCAACGCCTCGCGACGGATCATCAGGGTCGGTGCCGGTGGGTAAGGCTTGCGCTCAAGGAACATGTCATCGAAATCGAGGCGGCGGAACGGCACGTCGCGGCGCTGACGCTTCTCCGGGTAAAGGCTGCCGTCGGCGTGCATCAACTCGATGTTGCCGGCACAGATCCCGACTTCAGGCTTGCCGTCCATGTACGCCACCTGGGTGGCGATCCGCTCCGGGTACATGATGTCGTCGGAGCCGAATGGCACGATCAGGCTACCCTTCGAACGGGCGATGGCACCGTTGAGGGTGTTGGTCAGGCCCTGATTCTGCTGCACACGAAAATCGAAACCGTACTGCGCCTGCAGCGCGCTGATGCGCTCGACGCTGTCGTCTTTCGAACCGTCATCGACTACCAACAACTCGATGTTCTTGTAGCTCTGATTGAGAACGCTGAGGATGCTTTCCTCAATGTACGGGCCGTGGTTGTACGAGGCGATGATGACGGTGACGAGGGCGTCTGCTTCGCTGATGGCTTTGTCTTCGCTCACGGCTTGTTCTTCGCTCACGGCTGTTCCTTGCGAGCCTGCTCAAGGCCAGAGTCGATCAGGTCCAGGTATTGCTGACGGAACACCTCGATGTCGTGCTGTTCCTGCAGATAGCGGTAGGCCTGCTCGCCCTTGGCCTTGAGCTCGTCGTCCGACAGCGCCAGGTAGTTATCCAGCGCGGCGACCAGGCTCGGCACATCCTTGGGCGTGATCGCCAGGCCGCCGGCACCCTCGATCAGCGGCAACATGGCCGGCACGTTCGAGGCGATTACCGGCAAGTGGCCGCTCATACCTTCGAGCAGTGCCAACCCCAGGCCTTCGGCCAGCGACGGCATGGTCCAGATGTCGAACGCGCGCACGTATTGCAGGGCGTTTTCCTTGAAACCCAGCAGGTGCGCACGGCCGCTCAGGCCCAGTTGGTCGATCTCGGCGGCCAGCGGCGCTTGCAGGCGTCCGGCACCGATGATCGCCAACTGCGTGTTCGGGTATTTGTCTTTCAGCGCGGCAAAAGCCTGTAGCAGATAAGTATGGCCCTTGACCGACACCAATCGCCCCAACGCGCCGATCAAACGCACATTCGGATCGATGCCCAGCAACTCGCGAGCTTTTTCGCGGCTGTGCTGCAAGCCTTCGGCCTGCTCGATGTCGATAGCATTGGTAATCGCGTAGGTGTTCTGGTCGGTAAATCCGCAATCGCAGTCCAGCAGGTACTGTTTAACCGCCGGCGACACCCCGACGAACCGCCAGTGGCGGTCGATCAGGCGCTGAGTCTGGCGGCGCCGGTAAAAACGATCGTATTCGCCGAAACCGTGGGAGATGCCGATGCACAGCGGCACCTTCAACCAGCGGTTGAGCGCAAGCATCATGTTCACCGGTTTGAAGCGGTTGCAGATCACCACGTCGAACTTTTCCCGGCGGCAGAACTTGTACAGCTGCCACATCGCCCGCAGACGCATGCCCTTGAGCGACTTGTCGGAAAACTCGAAATACACCGAACGGTCGGCCCGGCTGACCGGCTCGCCCGGCCCGGGCTTGCCGCGCAGAAACGCAGCAGTGACCTCATAGCGATCCGACGGCAACGCCTTGACGATCTGCTCGGCCAGGTCGGCGAAGTCATGGGCTTTGACGTTGTAGTCGGGTTGCAGCTGCAACACCTTGGACCGTTGACTCATGACTCTCCCCGCTGATCGCCCGGTTCACCGTGCTTCAATAACCAGAACAATTCCTGGCGTCTGACCGCTTTTCGAAAAAACTCGTTTTCCCCGTAGACCGAGGTTGCCCGACCGGCCAGCAGGCGCTGAATGACTCGGCGCAGACGACGCTTGAACGGTGCCGGTGGCTGCAAGTCATGCATCATGCCCAGCGCCATGGCCTTGTCCCGCTGCTGTTCGATGGACAGCGGCAGGCACAGCGGCTGCATCGCCACGCTCGAATCAAAGGCCGGCGGCAGCGCAATGCCCTGTCCGGTGTTGCCCATCGGCCAGCGGTCGTTGTCGTGCAGATGGTTGGCGTAACCGAGCAGCGTCGGCTGCCAGTCGAGGCCGTGCAAGGCCTGCAAGACGGCGTGTTGCGCGCAGATATGATCAGGGTGCGGATCGAGCGTCAGATGCGGCAGCACGATCACGTCCGGGCGGGCGCGCAGCAGCACTTCACGCAGATCAGCCAGCAAATTGTTCCAGGTCGGCGCGCCGTCGGCGTCCCCCGGCAAGGTGAACGGATTCAACTGACGAAACAGTCGCGTGTCGTTCAGGTCAGCTTCCCGCGAGCCCACTGCCAGATTCGGCGCGGCTTGCATCGCCGCCAGTTGCAGGCAGAAATAACCGAGCTGCACGCAGTGTTCCTGCGGCACGCCGGCCCAACGTGGTACGGTCAGGCTGTCCCAGGCACGCAGACGGCCCTTGAGCCGCGCGGCCTCAACCTTGCTCATGCCCATCTGCTGATAATGTTCGGCTTCGATCTCGCCAGCGGTGAGGGTGACGATCCAGGTTTCATCGGCCTGGCTGTACAAGCCATAGGCGGCCAGCTCGGCATCGTCGGCGTGCGGTGCAATCACCATCACGCGTTGACGGCGATAATCAGGTTGTTCCAGCGCCCACAGCACCGGCTCACCGGTCACCCGGCAGAACCGCCCGCGCAGACGCAACTGACCTTGCGACAGGGCTTGCGCCTGACCGCTGAGGTTCAGGTAACGCAGGCCGTTGACGCCGCGCTCAAAGGTTTGCGCATCCGGGTGCGTCCCGCCGAGCAGTTCGACACGTGGATCGAAGAAGCGTCCGAGCCAGCTGCTTTTGACGCGCACCGCGAGGATCAGCGTGGCCTCCTCCACCAGCATCACGCCCTCGTCCAGGCGCAATTGCTCACCGTTCAGATGGACCTTCGGCTGCGGCGTGAACGGCGGAAAACTGTACTGGTAATCGTCTTTCGGCGAGTAGAACAGATGATCGGCAAACCACGCTTCGTGGGCGATCCAGCCGACCACCGCGAGCACCAACGGCAACCACCACGCCACCAGCACACCGAGCGCGATCAATACGATCAGGGCGATCAGCAACGTGATGCGTTTATTGCGACGATGACGTTTGAGCAGTTGTTGTTTGCGGCTCATGGGCTGACTCATACGGTGAACACCGGCACAGGATTGCACCAGCGATCCTTGTATTCACGGTCGGCACGACCGAAGGAAAACCGCAGCGGCTTGTTCAGTGCTCGCGCGTGTTCCCAGGCGCTTTGCGTATTGAGGAAGCTCAACACGCTGCCAGGGCTGAATTCGCGGGTTTCGGGATCGACACCGCCGTTGATGTACTCAACGCTGATCCACTCCGGCGCTTCGACGCGGTACACCAGTTGAATCGCGATCGGCGCATCGTTGAGGAAGATCACCGAGCCGATCAGCAGTTCGCGCAGCAGCTCGATGACCTCGGCCATGCGCGCCGCGCCAGTGGCCGGGAAGCCCCAGCGGCGCTGGAACAAGTCGCAGTAGATCGCCGCCAGCTCGGCACTGGAAAACTCGCCGACCGGGCGCACCACACCGCCCGCTTCTTCCAGCAGACGCAGTTCGCGGCGCTGGTTGTAGCGAAATTTCTTCGACAGTTCTTCGGGGGTGCGGGCCATGGCCAGTTGCTCGGTCTGCAACTTCATGCCGCTGAAGCGGTTTTCGTTGAGCGCCGACAGATAGCGCGCGCGATGACGCAGCGGTGCCTGGGCATCGGCAGCAGCGGGCAGGATCAGTTCGGCATTGCCGAGATCGAACAGGCCTTTCTTGCCGTTGCGCTTGAGCACGTCCTTGGACAGGGCCAGGTCGCGGCCCCAGGTCGGGATCGCCGCTTTGACTTCGCCGCCCTGCTCCCAGGCCAGATAACGCACCGGGATACCGGCCAGCGCGGCCAGACGTTCGACCACCAGCGGATGCGTTGCGACGCTACCGCCAAAACGCTGCCAGGCGGTTGCATAGATGGAGGCGTCAACGGGCGACCAGCCACGCTCGCGCCAGCCTTGAAATCGGTTGAGCATCAGCCCCTCGGTGCCAGATCGGTAACTTGCGGCAGACGCCAGAAGGTGTCGCGCACCGCACGGTCGGAGAAACGCTCACGCAGGCGATCGAGCATCAGCTCGGCGCACTGCCGGCGTTGCTGATCATCCATACCCGCCAAATGTTGCAGACCTTGTGCAAGGTGTTCGGCATCGCCCAGCGGGAACAGGATACCCACGCCTTCGACCACTTCCCTCGCCCCGCCACACGCGGTGGCGAGCAAAGGAACGCCGGCGGCCATGGCCTCCAGCAGCACCATGCCGAACGGTTCGTGATCGGAACTCAGGGCAAACACATCGAAGGCGCGGAAGTAATTGCGCGCATCCGGTACCTGGCCGAGAAACAGCACCCGGTCACCGATGCCCAGCTCGCGCGCCAGCTCCTTGAGGTCCTGCTCCAGACGGCCCTTGCCGAGGATCACCAGTTGGCTGTTTCCCGGCAGACCGGGCAACGCTGCAGCAAAGCCGTGCAGCAACGTGGCCTGATCCTTGTCCGGGTGCAGCCGTCCGACGTTGCCGACAATAAACGCATCCGCCGCCAGCCCCAGGGTCTCGCGGGCTTCGCGAGCCGACACCTGACTGGCCTGCAAGGCCGGCACGTCGATGCGGTTGTACAGGGTCTGGATGCGGGTGGACGGCCATTTCGGCAGACAACGACGCATGTCGTCGCGCACCGCGTCGGATACACCGAGCAGGCTCAGGCGCTTGCGGAAAATGTGCGCGAACAGCTTGCGCGTGCCGCGTTTGTAATCGTCAAACGCGTGGTGCACGCCAATCACCGGCAGCGACGTGCCGAGCAAGGCGATGTAGATCGGCTTGAAGCGATGGGCGATGCAGAAACTGAAATTGCGTGAAGCGGCGATCTTGCGCAGATCGCCGATGGCGCCCAGCTTCAGGCCACGAATGGCCTTGGAGCTGTATTCCATGAACAACACTTCATCGGAAGCACACGCGGCGGCCACCTCGCTGTCGGCGGCCCCGGTCAGAAAGACCGTGGTCACCCGATAACCGGTGCCCGCGAACAGGCTGGCGTACTGCCGTGCGCAGTCGAGGAACGGCCCGTCATAGCCGTGACAGAACTGCAGCACATGGCGTTCAGCCGAGCGAGTCATAAGCGTTTGCACCCTCTTTGACCACCAGAATGTCTTCCATGATCAGGTACTGCAGATCGGAGCCGAAGAACATGTTCAGGGCGTCGGTCGGTGAGCAGATCATCGGTTCACCACGACGGTTCAGCGAGGTGTTCAGCGACACGCCGTTGCCGGTGAGATTTTCCAGCGCCTTCATCATGTCGTAGTAGCGCGGGTTGTATTCGCGCTTGAGCACCTGGGCACGGGAGGTGCCGTCTTCGTGGACGACTTCCGGCACGCGGGTCTTCCACTCTTCCGCCACTTCGAAGGTGAAGGTCATGAACGGTGCCGGGTGATCGATCTTGATCATCTGTGGCGCCACGGTGTCGAGCATCGACGGGCAGAAAGGCCTCCAGCGCTCGCGGAACTTGATCTGATGGTTGATGCGGTCAGCCACACCGGCCACGCTCGGGCAACCGATGATCGAACGACCACCCAGTGCACGCGGACCGAATTCCATGCGGCCCTGGAACCAGGCCACCGGGTTGCCATCGACCATGATTTTGGCGATCTGCTCCGGCATGTTGTCGAGCTTGCGCCAGGTCGGCTTGTTCTCGTGACGGGCGCACGCGGCGATCACGTCTTCGTTGCTGTACGACGGGCCGAGGTAGACATGTTCCATCTTCTCGACCGGTACGCCACGGGCGTGGGACACATAGGCCGCTGCGCCGACCGCCGTACCGGCATCGCCGGACGCTGGCTGGACGAACAGTTCCTTGATGTCATCGCGGGCGATGATTTTCTGGTTCAGCTTGACGTTCAACGCGCAGCCACCGGCGAAGGCCAGTTTGCCGGTTTCCTTGAGCACGTCGCCCAGGTAGTAGTCGATCATCTGCAACGCCAGTTTCTCGAACAGCGCTTGCATGCTCGCGGCGTAGTGGATGTACGGCTCGTCGGCGATGTCGCCTTCGCGCTTCGGACCCAGCCACTCGATCAGCTTCGGCGAGAAGTAGAAGCCTTTGCCCTTCTCTTTGTAGCGACGCAGGCCAATCACGTTGGCGTAGTCGGTGTTGATCACCAGCTCGCCGTTCTCGAACGAGGCCAGACGCGAGAAGTCATATTTGCTGGCATCGCCGTACGGCGCCATGCCCATGACCTTGAACTCACCGTCGAGCATCTCGAAACCGAGGAACTCGGTGATCGCGCCGTACAGGCCGCCGAGGGAGTCCGGATCGAAGAATTCCTTGATCTTGTGGATCTTGCCGTTTTCGCCGTAACCGAAGAAGGTCGTGGCGTACTCGCCCTTGCCGTCGATGCCGAGGATCGCGGTTTTCTCTTTGAAACCCGAGCAGTGGTAGGCGCTGGAGGCGTGAGCCAGGTGGTGCTCGACCGGCTCGATCTTGATCTTCTTCGGATCAAAACCCAGCTGCTCCAGGCACCAGACGATCTTGTTGCGATAGCGCTTGTAGCGACGGTTGCCCATCAGGATCGCATCGAGGGCGCGATCCGGGGCGTACCAGTAACGCTTGGCATAGTGCCAGCGAGCCTTGCCGAACAGGCTGATCGGGGCGAACGGAATCGCCACCACGTCAACGTCGGACGGCTTGATACCGGCCTGCTCCAGGCAGAACTTCGCCGATTCGTAGGGCATGCGGTTCTTTGCATGCTTATCGCGGACGAAGCGCTCTTCTTCAGCCGCCGCCACCAGCTTGCCGTCGATGTACAAGGCGGCTGAAGGGTCATGGCTAAGGGCGCCGGACAGGCCAAGAATCGTCAATGCCACAGGGTCTAGCCTCTTTAGTCTGCATTCAGGCGCGATGCGCCTTGAAAATTGATGTGCCCTCGCACCGGGCGAGAGACAGCTAAAGGGCGGGATTATAGCGTAAAAGCGCCGACAAGCCTCTAGCGGAACTGGCGGGCCTTCGCGTTGACACTCTCGAGCCTCTGAACATAGACTCACGTGCAAATGGACTGGGGGATCCCGGTCGGCGCTAATGCCTCGGTGAGATCACCGGGGCTTTTCGCTTTCTGAGGGCGGGAAAAGCTTCAACCCCCAATTCTCGAAACCTTCTCCGACATTGTGCCGCCCACCGCTGCAGTAGAACTTGCGCTTGAGCACGTCAAACGCTCGATTTTCCTGACCCGGCCTCAAAACGCTCATGCCGATGGGTCTCGCAACAAGATCAGCCAGCTGCAATCCGGTGGAATTCACTTGTTTTGTGGCGAAGACGATGTCAAACGGCATCTGAATACCCAATCGGTTCGCCCCACCACATACCCTACGGAATTCCAACTCAAGCTCGTTATCTTCGCGCTTGCCTCGCCGCTCGAAAATCACATGTGTTAACGCTTTTTGTTGATGCTTTTCCTGCAAAAACTCATGCAGCGTTTCCAGACAGAAGCCGAGAGCCAAGTGATAGGGGTTGTCAGCAAATGCCTGCTTTTCACGAAGCAAGGCCTTGTCGATGACGCAACTGATCAGGACGAAATTGCTGGCCTCGATAATGCCGGTCAGCTCGTCAAGAAAGCCATGCTTGTGCGCTCTGGACGTGAACAGGCTGGAGAATGCTCCTTTTTCTTTTCGGATCTCGAGCTCATGCAGCCCGATCAGATCATGCCCCATATGGTTGAACTTGAATTTCTGGACAGCCGGAATGACCTTTTCGCAGTAATGTCTTTTGTGAAAAACGCAAAAAGCGAGCACGAATATCGGGTAATAGGGATCCAGCTTCTGCATTCCGTGATCACCGCTTTCATCAACATAGATGACGAAGTCGCTGTATCTTCCGGACGGATACAAAAGCGCTGTCGCTTCGACAATCGCTTGCGACTCGCTCTGGTTTTCAAACAGAGAAAACTGCAAAACAGGTCACCCGCGATCCGATCGCCAATAGATGCTGATATTGCCATCCACGACCTGTTGATAAATCGTATACGGCAGCACCACCGTGTCCAGCACACCGGACAACGGCAGATCCAGCAGCACGAATGGCAGCAGCACACCGGTAGGGTCAGGTGGGGCATTGAGTACGCAGAAATCGAATACCAGACCGCTGTAGATCCGTGGAATCGATTGGCAGTAGGTTTTCTGTTTGCGCAGGTCGCGGGCGACGTCGGCGTCCATTTGCAGCACCGAGGCGGCGGAGCCGCAACCGGATAAAACCCATGAGCAGGCGCCCAACGCTACAGCCTTTTTGATGGTCAAGTTTTGCCCTCCGAAGTGGTCAGGGCAAGCTAGCATCTGGGCTGGGGCGGGCACAGTTCATGGCTTCTGGAGAAGCTGTAGGACAAGTCAGTGGTGTTTGTCCGTCATTGCTCAAGGGGAATTTTTTTGGGGGGGTTAAAGCCTCATCGCGAGCAGGCTCACTCCTACAGGGGAATGCATTCCAATGTGGGAGCAGCCTGCTGGCGAAGGGTTTCAGTTAGCGCTGGAGATGTCCTTGGGTAACCGCTGATCGATCACCTGATACAGCGCGCTGCTCTCGGGCCAGTTACGCATGAACCGCGCCCGATCCCGCGCATAAGCCGGCGCAAAACTGCTGACAGACGCGTGCTGACACATCGAATCCAGGTCGATCAATGCCCAGCGATCCTCCTGCCAGAACAGGTTATGGCCCTTGAAGTCGCCATGGCTGATGCGCTCGGCGATCAGCCGCGCAAACAGTTGATCCAGCGCCAACAATTCGGACTCCGGCGCCGCGCCACTTTCGACGTACGGCGCGAAGCGCTCGATGATGTCCGGCCCCGGCAGGAACTCGGTCACCAGATAGGCGCGGCTGCGCAACCACAGAAAGCGCTTTTCCAGCACCGCCAGCGGTTTCGGCGTGGCGATGCCGAGAAACGCCAGGCGATTGCCTTCACGCCACGAGTGCCACGCGCGGCTCGGACGCCAGAAGCGCTTGAGCCAGTGCGCAAAGCCTTTGATGTTGTAGCGTTTGATCACCAGCGTACGCCCGGCCACTTCGACCTTGCCAACGCTCGCCGCACCACCGGTCTTGTACAGATGGCCCTGATCGAGCAGCGCATCGGCCTGCTCCAGTACCGGCAGCATCGCCACCTCTTCCTCGCGACGGATCGCCCGCAGGCCAAACGCACCGCGCCGCACACTGAACAAGGTGCATTCGCGGCCAACCTTGATCAGGTAATCCTTCAGGCGCCAGGCGCGAACCTTGGCGATCTGCTTCTGCAACGCTTCCAGCGGTAGCGCATGCTCGCTGTTGCTCAGCAGGTAATACACCAGTAATTCTTCGGTGAACGGCTCCAGCGACTTGGGCAACTGGGCGAAAAACACCCCGAGATTTTCCAGCACCTTCTGCCGCGACAACGGTTGACCGGCGGTCTCGGCGCAAATCCCCGCGCCATCGATCAGGTACAACTGACCGCCATGGCGCAACAGGTTGTCCAGGTGCAGATCTTCCTGCCACAGGCCCTTGCCATGCAGCTGACCGATGGCCCCCAGCGCCTCGGCCAGTACCGCCGATTGCTCGTCCGCCAGCACTGGCAGCGATTCGACCTGCTGCCAGGCATCACCGAGGCTTTCGGCGTTTTCAAGAAATTCGAAGAGCAGCCAGCCGCCCTCACCGTCCTGCAAGCCATCGGCCAACAGCAACGGTGTGGTCAGGCCTTGGCCGGCGAGCAACTTGACGCCCGCCAGCTCACGCTGAAAGTGCCGCGCGGCCTTGCTGCCCACCAGCAATTTGGCCAGCACCGGCCGCCCGCGCCAGACCCCGGCACCGACATAGCGCTGCCCGGGCAACACCCGCAGCAGGCTCAGCAACTGCAGATCCGCGGGGCCTGCCGCATCGGCGAGGGTGATCGTCAGCGGCAGACTCGGCGTGCGTCCGGCGTTTTTCAGTTCGGACAACTGCATCAACGGGTCTCCTTGCGACTGCGACGTGCGGTCAGTCGTGAAACCCAACTGTCGACCAGCGAACTGTCGATTGGCTGATCGAGATACGCCGCGAGCAATTCGCGCAATTGCGCCTCGCTCCATTCAGGTGCGCGACGCAGCAGTGGCTCCAGGTCCTTGACCCGATCACGCTGACCGAACAGCAGTGGCCGGGTCTTTTCCAGGTCGATCAGTTGCGCCCGATAGCGCTCGCCATCAGCCTGCAAAAAGATGTGTTTCGGGTAAAAGCAGCCGTGCACCTGACGCACGCCGTGCAGCTGGCGCGCCAGTTGCCCGCAGGCCTGGAGAATCGCCGACTGCTGCGCGGCGGTCAGCTCGGACCAGCGCTGCAACAGCGAATCGAGGTCGTCCCAGCCGTCGAGGGCGCGGGTCAGCAGGATCGCGTGAACGTCACCCTTGACCTTGCGCTCACCGAAGAACGCCGCCTGCAGCGCAGGAATCCCCAATTTGTTGTAACGGCTGATATTGCGAAACTCGCGGGCGAAACTGGGCTCGCCGAACGGTGCATGCAGGGTGCGGGTCAGATAATTGCTCTGCCGCTTGAGGTAATAGGCCTGCCCGTCCAGCTCCAGGCGAAACACGCTGCTCCAGCCACCGCCATCGGTGTTCGGCTCGTCCACCGCTTCGAGCTGTTTGGCCCAGAGCGCATCGAAAGTGCCGAGGCCATGACGCTCAAGCAGCGCCCGGTCTTCAGCGGCCAGGAAATCAGTCATTCGCGTCCCTCGAAAAATCTCACCACGTGACGAATCCGTTTCTTGTCGGCGGCATTGAGCCGATCACGTCCGCGGTATTGCAGGTAGAAGCGCAGGCGCTGGGTGTTCGACAGGTGATATTTGGCCACCTTGTCGAGGCAGGCCAGGTCTTTGGTGATCCGGTACTTGAGCCAGAAGCCGCGCCAGAAATCGCCATTCGGGCAGTCGATCAGAAACAGTTGCGCCTGATCGTCGATCAGCAGATTGCGCCACTTCAGATCGTTATGGGTGAAGCGCTGATCGTGCATGGTTCGGGTGTACACCGCCAATTGCCGGCTGATGCCATCGACCCAGCCGCGATCCTTGAGCTTGGGATCGTTGCGTTCGGCCAGCGCCGAGAGGTCTTCGGTGCGCGGCAGCTCGCGGGTGATCATCGCTCCACGGGCATAAGCGGCGCCACGTCGTTCCAGGCCCCAAGCCACCACTTCGGCGGTGGGAATGCCCCACTTGGCGAAGCGCTTGAGGTTCTGCCACTCCATCTTCACTCGTGGCTTGCCCAGGTAACGGCGCAAACCTTTACCGGCGCCGACGTAGCGTTTGACGTAATAGTTGACGCCGTTGCGCTGCACGCGGATGACTTCGGACAGCGGGTCGCGGGTCAGGCGCTCGCCCTGCAGGGCAAACACCGCTTCGAGGCTGCCAAAATCGTCGACCAGATCGCTGTATTGCGGCTCCAGAGTCCAACCCGCCATCAGAGCGCATCCCCGTAACGCTGTTTACGCGCGTAGAGCTTGTTGGCCTTGCCTTCGAGCCAGCTCAGCAGCGGCGCTTCTTCGGCCAGGATCTGCCGCAGCGGTTGCTGGAAATAGCCTTTGAGGAAACGCAGCTTGTCGCGACGGGTCAGGCCGATATCCAGCGCCGAAAAATACAGCGCCGCCAGGTCCTTGTTGCGCCAACGTTGAGTGATCTTTGGACGGGTCTGGGCACGGTGCAGGTCGATCACCGACAGCTTGAAGCTCTGCGGGGTGACCGGCTTGTCGGTGTGCAGCAGGAAGTGGCAGATGTAGCAGTCGCGATGGTTGACTCCGGCGCGGTGCATCATGCCGGTCATGCGCGCGACTTCAGCGATCAGCGCCCGCTTGAGCGTGGGCTCCGGCGGCTGCTTGACCCAGTCGATGCTGAAGTCTTCAAGGCTGATGGTCGGCGCCAGCTCTTCGGTGACGATGAACGAATGCTGATCGGCCGGGTTGCTGCCCTTCTCGCCGTAGGCGACAGCGGTCATGGTCGGCACGCCGACTTCCTGCAGACGCTGGATCGCCTTCCACTCCTGACCCGCGCCGAGCACCGGAAGCTTGGCGGTCAGCAGGTTCTTGAAGATTTCGCCCCAGCCGATGCCACGGTGGATCTTGACGAAAAATCCGTTGCCATCGACTTCCGTGCGCAGCGTCCGTCGAGCTTCCAGCTCGCGGTAGACCTCGCCCTGCAAGCCTTCGACTTCGGCGAACGGATCGCGCCCGGCCCATAGGCTCTTGAACGGTTCAGCCAGCATCAACTTCATTTAAGCGTGCTCCGCCAGAATCACATCGGCCGCGTGCTGCGGCATGCTATAGAGGTCGGCCGTCTCGGCGAAGGCCAGACCATTGCGGCTCCAGGCCGCGCGTGCAGAGGCGTCGCCCAACATGTCGATCAGGTATTGGGTGAGCTGCGCCTGATCGAACGGCTCGTCCAGCACGCGCCCGGCGTCCGCCTCGGCAATGTAATGGGCGTAACCGCAGACCGCGCTGACCAGCACCGGCAAACCCGCCACCAGCGCTTCGAGCAGCACCGTACCGGTGTTTTCGTTGTACGCCGGATGGATCAACAGATCGGCACCGAGCAGAAAACGCGGGATATCGCTGCGGCCCTTGAGGAACGTCACGTTGTCGCCCAGGCCCAAAGTTGCACTCTGCATCTGGAACAATTTGGGGTCATCCTGGCCGATTACAAACAGCCGGGTGCGTTTCTTCAGCTCGGCGGGCAATGCGGCCAGCGCCTTGAGGCTGCGATCGACGCCTTTGGTCTTGAACCCGGAACCGATCTGCACCAGCAGCAGTTCGTCGTCCTTGAGGTTGAATTCGGCGCGGAAACCGGCGCGAATCTCATCGGCATCCGCCGGGCGCCGACGATCCTGGGCAATGCCCGGCGGCAGCAGGTGGAAGCGCTCAAGCGGCGTGTCGTAATGCTTGATGAACAGCGGTTGCTGCACTTCGGAAATCATCAACACTTCGGTTTTCGCGTCTTTGGCGAACACCGCGCGCTCGTACTCGGCGAAGTGGCGATAACGGCCCCAGCGGCGGTACAGCGAGTGACGCAGGTTCTGCGCCTTGTCTTCGAAGCAGCCGTCGGCGGCGTAGTAGACGTCCAGCCCCGGCATCTTGTTGAATCCGATCAGTCGATCCACGGGACGCTTGGCCAGGTCCGCTTCCATCCACGCGGTGAGTTTCTCGTTGCGTCGATGGTTGAAGAACGCCTTGACCGGCGCCACCAGCACTTCAAAACCGGGCGGCACGTCGCCTTCCCAGATCAGGGTGTAGACGCGAATCTGGTGACCGCGCTTCTGGCATTCGAGGGCGATGCGCATGAAATCGCGCTGCAAGCCACCGAACGGAAAATATTTGTACAGGACGAATGCCAATTGCATCAGCGCAGTTCCTCAGCCATTAACAACGTGCTCAGTCGGCTGGCGACACGCTCGGGGTTCAGACGCGTGAAGCACAGAGGCTGTTCACGCTTCAGGTCAAACTGACGGGCATCCTGCGCGGTCGGTTGATAGGTACATTTCTTTTGCAGGCAAGGGGCGCAGGGGAAATCACTGGCCATGTGAATCTGCACCTTGCCGTAGGCGCCGGTCAGGCCCGGGTTGGTCGGGCCGAACAGCGAAATCGTCGGTACATCCAGCGCGGCCGCCAGATGACCGAGACCGGTGTCGACCGCCACGCACGCCTGGGCACCGGCCAGCACTTTGCCGACGCCGGCCAGATTCAGCTTCGGCAACACTTCGGCGTGTTTGAAACCGGCGGCAATACGCTCGGCGCGGGCCTTCTCCAGCGGGTTGCCCCACGGCAGTTTGACCCCGACGCCCAGGTAGCCGACCCGTTCGGTCAGCTCGCGCCAATAGGCTTCCGGCCAGTGTTTGGTGTCCCATGTGGTGCCGTGCAGGAACACCACGAACGCGCTCTTGCGTGGCAACTCCACCAGACGCTCGACGTTGAGGCCATAGTCGCCCAGCCCCTTGGGCAGGTCATAACCGAGGGCGATGGCGAACAACTGCCGCACGCGTTCGACAGCATGCTGACCACGGGCCACGGCCAGTTTGCGGTCATAAAAACGCGCAGCGATCGGCTCGCGCGCCGATCCCTTGTCGAGACCAGCCACCGGGGCTTTGACGTAGCGGGTCAGCCAGGCACTTTTCAGCAGGCCTTGAGCATCGATCACCAGGTCATACTTGTTGGCGCGCACGCTTTGCTTGAAGCGTTTCCACTCGCCGCTCTTGAGGGTCTGCCAGAGGTTCTTGCGCCAGCGGCGGATGGCCACCGCAATCACCTTGTCGACGGCCGGGTGCCAGGTCGGGATCTCGGCGAAGCCCTCTTCCACCACCCAGTCGAACTTGATCCCGGGGATGGCCCGGGCCGCGTCGGTCAGCGCTGGCAACGCATGAATCACGTCGCCCAGCGATGAAGTCTTGATCAACAATACCCGCAACTTAATGAACCTCGACCACGGAGCCCTGCAATCTCTGCAAGGCATCGTTGACCGCGTCCGGCATCAGCTGGCGCAGGCAGTTGTAATGGCCGAAACGGCAGGTGCGATCGAAGCAAGGGCTGCAATCGAGCCCCAGCCGAACGATTTCGACGTGTTCGGCCAATGGTGGGGTGAAACCCGGCGAAGTCGAGCCGTAGACGGCCACCAGCGGACGGTTCAGCGCCGCCGCCACATGCATCAGACCCGAATCGTTGGACACCACCGAGTCGGCGCAGGACAGCAGGTCGATGGCCTCGGCCAGCGAGGTGCCGCCACTGAGGTTGACCGACTCCTCACGCAGGCCGGGAATCAGCCGCGCGCGGATGTCTTCACCCACCGCGTGATCGTTTTTCGAGCCGAACAACCACACCTGCCAGCCTTCGCGAATCCGCGTTTCGGCGACCTTGGCGTAATGCTCGGACGGCCAGCGCTTGGATTCGCCGAACTCGGCACCGGGGCACAGGGCCAACACCGGGCGATCAAGCGTCAGGCCGAATTTGGCCAGCGCCGCTTCGCGGGTCACCGGATCGATTTGCAGGTTCGGACGCGGATAGGGTTTCGGCAGCTCGGCGTTCGGTTCATAGGCCAGGGCCATGAAGCGCTCGATCATCAGCGGATAACGCTCTTTGTCCAGCGTGCGCACGTCATTGAGCAGGCCGTAGCGGAACTCGCCGCGCCAGCCGGTGCGCTGTTTGATCCCGGCAAAGAACGGCACCAGCGCCGACTTCAGCGAGTTGGGCAGCAGGATCGCCTGATCGTACTGGCCGGCCAGGGATTTGCCGATCCGCCGGCGCGTCGCCAGCTCCAGCGCGCCATGGCCGAGCGGGAAGCTCAAGGCCTTGCGCACTTCGGGCATGCGCTCAAGGATCGGCCGGCTCCACTCGGGGGCCAGCACGTCGATTTCGCATTGCGGGTGGCGCTGCTTGAGACACTGAAACAGTGTCTGCGCCATCACCATGTCACCGACCCAACTGGGCCCAACGATCAGAATATTCATGTGGTTTCCATAAACGAACCGGGGAGGCATTTACGCCTCCCCGCCTCGAGAATCACAGTGGGAACACCGGCGGCTTGCGATGGGTCATTACCTTCAACATCACTGTCGACAGTCACTCCGCTATCGCGAGCAGGCTCGCTCCTACATTGTTTGTTCGTGTCTCAATCTGCAAATCACCACACATCCCATGTGGGAGCGAGCTCGCTCGCGAAGGGGCCATCACATTCGACATCGCTGTCACCTGACACGCCGCCTTCGCGAGCAAGCTCGCTCCCACAGGGTATTACGTGCAGCTCAAACCGTGTTCAGCTCAGCCCCAACTCTTTCCAGATCCGCAATACCTGCCGGCGTTCCTCGACAAACTGGTCACCCGGGATCACCCCGGCGTCCTTCTGCAAGGCCTGCCGGTGGGCGGCGGAGCGGTAGGCTTTATAGGCCTCGCGCAGCAGGCTGGCGTCTTCGGCAGGCATCAGCCCTTCGTGTTCCAGCTCTTCCAGAATGCGGATGTTATCGGTCCAGCGCAGCAATGGCGGGTGGCTGTGCGACCACGCCAGGGCCGCGTATTGCACCATAAATTCAATATCGACGATACCTCCGGCGTCCTGCTTGAGGTCGAACGGTGCCGTGGCTTCGAAGGCGTTCGCCGCCGTACCGGCCGCGGTGCCCTTGCTGCCGAGGTTGTCGCGCATCTTGGCGCGCATCTCGCTGACTTCCTGCTGCAACTTCGCCAGATCCCGCGCCTTGCCCAATACCTGCGCCCGGACTTTCTCGAACGCCTGCCCGACATCCTGACTGCCGACCAGCACCCGCGCCCGCACCAGCGCCTGATGCTCCCAGGTCCAGGCTTCATTTTCCTGATAGCGCTCGAACGCACCGAGCGAACTGACCAACAGCCCCGAGGCACCGGACGGCCGCAGGCGCATGTCCACTTCATACAACTGCCCGGAGTTGGTCTGCGCGGTCAGCAGGTGAATGATCCGCTGGCCCAGCCGGGTGAAGAACTGCGCGCCATCGATCGGCTTCGGCCCATCGGTTTCCGCCTGCGGATCGCCGTCATGGATGAACACCAGGTCCAGGTCAGAACCATGCCCCAGTTCCAGCCCGCCGACTTTCCCATAACCGACAATGATGAAGCCGGGATCGCACAAGGTGCCGTCGGTGCGCAGCGGCGTGCCGTACTTGGCGACCGTCTGGCGCCAAGCCAGGGCCAGCACTTGCTCGAGAATCGCTTCGGCCAGCCAGGTCAGGTAATCGCTGACCTTCATCAACGGCAGGCTGCCGGCAATTTCCGACGCGGCGACGCGCAAACGGTGCGCGAGCTTGAAATGACGCAGCGCTTCCATCTGTTGTTCGAGGTCGTCTTCGGGAATCCGCGTCAGACGCTCGCGCAGTTCGGCAGCCAGCTCAGGGGCCAGCGGCGGCTTGAACAGGCGCCCCTCGTTGAGCAGTTCGTCGAGCAGCAACGGGAAGCGGGTGATCTGCTCGGCGATCCACGGACTGGCCGCACACAGCGTCAGCAAACGCCGCAGGGCGCCTGGATTTTCCGTCAGCAACACTAAATAAGCCGAGCGTCGAGCCACTGCTTCGACCAGTGGCAGCACCCGTTCCAGCACCAGATCCGGATCGGCGTGCTCCACCGCCTGCGCCAACAATCGTGGAATAAAGGCATCAAGACGCTCGCGCCCCAGCCGCTGCATCGCGCGCAACTGTGCGCTGCCGCGCAAACCGGCCAGCGCTTTCAGCGCTTTGGCCGCATCTTTGAAGCCGCCTTCTTCCAATTGCCGGCAAGCGGCCTCTTCGTCCTGCGCCTCTTCCCACAGCGGCAGCCATTCACCGCCGACCACCACTTCGCAATCGGCACCCTCTTCTTCATCGGGATCGGCGATCACCTGCGCGAAGTGCCAGGCCACCCGGCCACGCCAGAACATCAGTTTTTCGTGGAAAGCCTCCCAATCGGCGAAACCGAGCATGAACGCAATGCGCGCCTGATCCTGAGCGCCGTCCGGCAACATCTGGGTCTGGCGGTCGGCAATCGCCTGGATCGCGTGTTCGGTGTAACGCAGGAATTCATAACCTTCGCGCAGCTCGCTGATCACCGCCGGCGGCAGATAACCCTGCCCCTCCAGCGTGCTCAGTACCTTTAATAGAGGACGCTGCTGCAGGCTCAGATCGCGCCCGCCGTGGATCAACTGGAAGGCCTGGGCGATGAACTCGACTTCGCGGATACCGCCGGAACCCAGCTTGATATTGTCGGCCATGCCCTTGCGCCGCACTTCCTGCTGTATTAGTTGCTTCATGGTGCGCAGCGCTTCGATCGCCGAGAAATCCAGATAACGCCGGTAAACGAACGGCCGCAGCATGTCGAGCAACTGCGCGCCCGCCGCTTGATCGCCGGCCACCACCCGCGCCTTGATCATCGCGTAGCGTTCCCAGTCGCGGCCCTGATCCTGGTAATACTGCTCCAGTGCATTAAAGCTGAGCACCAGCGCGCCGGACGAACCGTACGGACGCAGGCGCATGTCGACGCGGAATACGAAACCGTCGACGGTCATCGGGTCGAGGGCCTTGATCAGGCGCTGACCGAGCCGAATGAAGAATTCCTGATTATCCAGCGCGCGCTTCACGCCGACGGTTTCGCCGCCCTCGGGGTAGGCGAAGATCAGGTCGATGTCGGAGGACAGGTTCAACTCGACCGCGCCGAGTTTGCCCATGCCGAGGATGACCATCTGCTGCGCCAGGCCGCTGCGCCGGCCGGTCGGCGTGCCGAACTGCTGACAATGGCGGCTGTACAACCATTGATAAGCCTGGTCGATGGTGGCGTCGGCCATGTCGGAAAGGTCGCGGCAGGTCTGCACCAGATCGGCCTGGCGGTTCAGATCACGCCAGATGATCCGCACTTGATGGCGAGCGCGCTGCCGACGCAGTACACGACCGAGTTCGTCTTCGCTTTGCGCGGTGTTCACGGCGGCGGCAATCTGCGCGCACAGCTCACCCGGCGCGAATGGCCGGTCGAGTTCGCCGGACTGCACCAGCGACAGCAACATCAAAGGGTCACGAACGCTCTGTTCAATGACGAAATCGCTGGCGGCACTGACGCGGGCGAATTGCACCCAGCGTTGCGGCGTCCAGGTAGAGAAGCCGTGATCGTCTTCCAGTGAAGCGACGGCCGTACGGAACGACTGCTCGGATCGAGTGACCAACGGCAGGAGAATGGCGGGCAGTTCGGCAAGCGCGGGCAGGGTCATGGTCTATCCTTGATCGGCGTGTAAATGGCCGCTTGTAGTGTTTGATGAAAACCCGCTACGCGAAGGACTGTCGAACAAAAGTTAGAAATAGCTGAAATTTCTTCTTCTTTAGCATCCAGCATCAAAGTTTCACCTTTTACGGATGGTAATCGACCAACCTTAACGATTATTCTCACAACGCAGTCGGAGGCCACAAGCCTTTCATCTGTAGTTTTACTACTCGTCTATACATCCGAAAGGCTGAAATGCTCAAAGATTTGTAGTAAAACTACACGCCGCCGGAACAACCTGTCGGCAATCCAAGAATTTTAAATCGTCTGCCCACAAGGCCAGTCGCAAACTCAGGCAACCGATTCTGGAAGCCTTTCCGCCCTGGAGCAAGCCATGCAAGACCTCGATCCCGTCGAAACCCAGGAATGGCTGGACGCCCTGGAATCGGTTCTCGACAAAGAAGGCGAAGACCGTGCTCACTATCTGATGACCCGTATGGGCGAACTCGCGACCCGCAGCGGCTCGCAGCTCCCTTACGCCATCACCACGCCTTACCGCAACACGATCCCCGTCACCCACGAAGCACGCATGCCTGGCGACCTGTTCATGGAACGCCGCATTCGCTCGCTGGTACGCTGGAACGCGATGGCCATGGTAATGCGTACGAACCTGAAAGATTCTGACCTGGGTGGTCACATCTCCAGCTTCGCCTCCAGTGCGACCCTGTATGACATCGGCTTCAACTACTTCTTCCAGGCCCCGACCGACGAACACGGTGGCGACCTGATCTACTTCCAGGGCCACACCTCGCCAGGCGTTTACGCCCGTGCATTCATGGAAGGCCGCATCACCGAAGACCAGATGAACAACTTCCGCCAGGAAGTCGACGGTCAGGGCCTGTCGTCCTATCCGCACCCATGGCTGATGCCTGACTTCTGGCAGTTCCCGACCGTATCCATGGGTCTGGGTCCGATTCAGGCGATCTACCAGGCACGCTTCATGAAGTACCTGGAACACCGCGGTTTCATCCAGCCGGGCAAACAGAAAGTCTGGTGCTTCCTGGGCGACGGCGAGTGCGACGAGCCGGAATCCCTGGGCGCCATCTCCCTGGCCGGCCGCGAGAAGCTGGACAACCTGATCTTCGTCATCAACTGCAACCTGCAGCGCCTCGACGGCCCGGTTCGCGGCAACGGCAAGATCATCCAGGAACTCGAAGGCGTGTTCCGCGGTGCTCAGTGGAACGTGACCAAAGTCATCTGGGGCCGTTTCTGGGACCCGTTGCTGGCCAAAGACGTCGACGGCATCCTGCAACGTCGCATGGACGAAGTCATCGACGGCGAGTACCAGAACTACAAAGCCAAAGACGGCGCGTTCGTTCGCGAGCACTTCTTCAACACGCCTGAACTCAAGGCGATGGTTGCCGATCTGTCCGACGACGAGATCTGGAAACTCAACCGTGGCGGCCACGACCCGTACAAGGTCTATGCGGCGTACCACGAAGCGGTCAACCACAAAGAACAGCCGACCGTTATCCTGGCCAAGACCATCAAGGGTTATGGCACCGGCGCCGGCGAAGCGAAAAACACCGCGCACAACACCAAGAAGGTTGATGTTGAAAGCCTGAAGCTGTTCCGCGATCGTTTCGACATCCCGGTCAAGGACGAAGAGCTGGAGAACCTGCCGTTCTTCAAGCCAGAGCCAAACAGCGCCGAAGCCCGCTACCTGAGCGAGCGCCGTGCAGCCCTGGGCGGTTTCGTTCCACAGCGCCGCGCACAGAGTTTCAGCGTGCCGACGCCGGATCTGGACACCCTCAAAGCCATCCTCGATGGTTCCGGCGACCGTGAAATCTCCACCACCATGGCCTTCGTGCGGATCCTCGCGCAGCTGGTCAAGGACAAGGAAATCGGCCCGCGCATCGTTCCGATCATCCCGGACGAAGCCCGTACCTTCGGTATGGAAGGCATGTTCCGTCAGCTGGGCATCTACTCGTCCGTCGGCCAGCTCTACGAGCCAGTCGATAAAGACCAGGTGATGTTCTACAAGGAAGACCAGAAAGGTCAGATCCTTGAAGAAGGTATCAACGAAGCAGGCGCCATGAGCTCGTTCATCGCCGCCGGTACTTCGTACTCCAGCCACAACCAGCCGATGCTGCCGTTCTACATCTTCTACTCGATGTTCGGCTTCCAGCGTATCGGTGACCTGGCCTGGGCCGCTGGCGACAGCCGTACCCGTGGCTTCCTGATCGGCGGCACCGCCGGCCGTACCACCCTGAACGGTGAAGGCCTGCAGCACGAAGACGGTCACAGCCACCTGCTGGCCGCGACCATCCCGAACTGCCGCACCTACGATCCAACCTACGGCTACGAGCTGGCGGTGATCATTCAGGACGGCATGAAGAAGATGACCGAAGAGCAACAGGACATCTTCTACTACATCACCGTGATGAACGAGTCGTACCAGCAGCCAGCCATGCCGGCCGGTGCCGAAGAAGGCATCAAGAAAGGCATGTACCTGCTCGAAGAAGACACCCGCGACGCGGCACACCACGTACAGCTGATGGGCTCCGGCACCATCCTGCGTGAAGTCCGTGAAGCAGCGAAGATCCTGCGTGAAGAGTTCAACGTCGGCGCCGACGTGTGGAGCGTCACCAGCTTCAACGAACTGCGTCGCGACGGCCTGGCCGTAGAGCGCAGCAACCGCCTGAAGCCTGGCCAGAAGCCTAAGCTGAGCTACGTCGAAGAGTGCCTGAACGGCCGCAAGGGTCCGGTCATTGCCTCTACCGACTACATGAAGCTGTTCGCCGAGCAGATCCGTCAGTGGGTACCGTCCAAGGAATTCAAAGTCCTGGGCACCGACGGTTTCGGCCGCAGCGACAGCCGCAAGAAACTGCGTCATTTCTTCGAAGTCGACCGTCATTTCGTGGTGTTGGCAGCCCTGGAAGCACTGGCTGACCGTGGTGATATCGAACCTAAAGTCGTGGCTGAGGCCATCGTCAAGTTCGGCATCGACCCGGAAAAACGCAACCCACTGGACTGCTGAGGAGACATTTTGTGAGCGAACTCATTCGCGTACCTGACATCGGCAGCGGTGAAGGTGAAGTCATTGAACTGTTTGTGAAGGTCGGCGACCGTATCGAAGCCGACCAGAGCATCCTGACCCTGGAATCGGACAAGGCCAGCATGGAAGTGCCGGCCCCGAAAGCCGGCGTCATCAAAAGCCTGAAAGTGAAGCTGGGCGACCGCCTGAAAGAAGGCGACGAACTGCTCGAGCTGGAAGTCGAGGGCGCCGCGCAAGCGGCCCCTGCGCCTGCCGCTGCACCGGCTGCAAAAGCTGAAGCCAAACCGGCTGCTGCCCCTGCTGCCGCCGCGCCAGCCGCTGCTCCTGCTGCCGCTTCGGTTCAGCAAGTGCACGTGCCGGACATCGGTTCGTCGGGCAAGGCCCAGATCATCGAGATCCAGGTCAAGGTCGGCGACAAGGTCGAGGCTGATCAATCGTTGATCACCCTGGAATCCGACAAGGCGAGCATGGAAATCCCGTCGCCTGCCGCTGGCGTGGTCAAGGCCATCAGCGTCAAGCTCAACGACGAAGTCGGCACCGGCGACCTGATCCTGGATCTGGAAGTGGCGGGTGCTGCGGCCCCTGCTGCTGCCGCTCCGGCCCAGGCTGCTGCGCCAGCCGCTGCTGCTGCGCCGGCGCCAGCCGCTGCTCCAGCCGCACCGGTAGCCGACAGCGTTCAGGACATCCACGTTCCGGACATCGGTTCGGCCGGCAAGGCCAAGATCATCGAAGTGTTGGTCAAGGCTGGCGACAGCGTTGAAGCCGACCAGTCGCTGATCACCTTGGAATCCGACAAGGCGAGCATGGAAATCCCATCGCCTGCCGCCGGCGTGGTGGAAAGCGTTTCCATCAAGCTGGACGACGAAGTCGGCACCGGCGACCTGATCCTCAAGCTGAAAGTCAAAGGCGCGGCCCCTGCTGCTGCCCCGGCTCCAGCTGCCGCCGCTGCACCGAGCGCCCCAGCGCCAGCCGCTGCTGCTCCGGCCGCCGCACCTGCTGCTGCCGCTCCAGTGGCTGCGCCTGCCAAACCTGGCGCGAAAGTTCACGCCGGCCCTGCCGTGCGTCAACTGGCCCGCGAGTTCGGCGTCGAGCTGAGCGCTGTTGGCGCCAGCGGTCCGCACGGTCGCATCCTCAAGGAAGACGTGCAGGTTTACGTCAAGGCGATGATGCAGAAGGCCAAGGAAGCGCCGGCTGCTGGCGGCGCAACCGGTGGCGCGGGCATCCCGCCGATCCCGGTCGTGGACTTCAGCCGCTTCGGCGAAATCGAAGAAGTGCCGATGACCCGCCTGATGCAGGTCGGCGCTGCCAACCTGCACCGCAGCTGGCTGAACGTGCCGCACGTGACGCAATTCGACTCGGCGGACATCACCGAGCTGGAAGCTTTCCGTGTTGCGCAGAAAGCCGTTGCAGAGAAGGCCGGCGTCAAGCTGACCATCCTGCCGCTTCTGCTCAAGACCTGTGCGCACCTGCTCAAGGAACTGCCGGACTTCAACAGTTCGCTGGCACCAAGCGGCAAGGCGATCATTCGCAAGAAGTACGTCAACATCGGCTTCGCGGTCGACACCCCGGATGGCCTGCTGGTACCAGTCATCAAGAACGTCGACCAGAAGAGCCTGCTGCAACTGGCTGCAGAAGCCGCTTCGCTGGCTGAAAAAGCCCGCACCAAGAAGCTGTCTTCGGACGAGATGCAGGGCGCCTGCTTCACCATTTCCAGCCTCGGCCACATTGGCGGCACCGGCTTCACGCCGATCGTCAACGCGCCGGAAGTGGCGATCCTCGGTGTTTCCAAGGCAACCATCCAGCCAGTCTGGGACGGCAAAGCCTTCCAGCCGAAACTGATGCTGCCACTGTCGCTGTCCTACGATCACCGCGTGATCAACGGCGCCGCTGCTGCACGCTTCACTCAGCGTCTGGGCAGCCTGCTGGGCGACATCCGCACCATCCTGCTGTAACCCCGATTGGCCCTCCCCCACGGGAGGGCCAATCGTGTTTCACGTTTTCGAGCGCCACACGCTCGTACCTCAACCCCGTCAGTTTGACGGGGCTTTTTTTGCCTGAAGTAAATAGCAGCAACTCTTCCTACACGTTCGGTTTACTTAAGCTACGAACTTAGTCCACTTCGCCTCGATATTTTTTATCGCCAGCCAACTAACCTCTGCCCCTCTAGTTAAAGAACAAAACTTCTGCGCTATCTACCAACAACAAACTTACTCGAACGGATTCGAATATGTTCAAACCGACTATTGGCCCGACCATCGGCCACACGACAACTAATCATGCGCGAATATTTATTCGTGCAGACTATCAAGGTAACTCGCCGGTATTTGCCGCCATCCGTTACAGGGTGACAGGCACACAGCAATGGTCGACCGGCACTTTCGCCGAACTCGATAGTTTGCGCGACATGACGACAGTATTCGCACTCAATAACTTGAGCAGCGACACCGAATATGAATACCAGACCGGCTGGTTCAGCCCGATGAGTCCGGTACACACCGTGGACAGTGTTGCCGAACTGCCACTGCAGTGGCCCCGGGAAATCTACCGCCTGCGTACCCGTTCCAGCAAAGCCTTGCAGCCGCGGGCTTACATCGTCGGCTCCTGCCGCTATTTGCGCATGAGCGCGGGTATCCCGTCGCTGCCCCACCTCGGTGACCGGATCTTTGCTTCCATCAACCAGTTGATCGAAGGTGCACAACCACCCATCAGTGCCACATTGATGACGGGCGATCAGATTTATGTCGACGACCTTAATCTGATTGCACCTGATCGTGAATATAAGGAAATTCTCAGTAAATACCGTGCAGCGTTCTCACAACCCAACATTCAGCGACTGATGGCCGGCACCTCGACTTACATGATTCTTGATGATCACGAAATCGAAGACAACTGGCCGGCGAACGCCGGAAAGTCCGATCACGAGTTATATCGCAATGCCATGGCGGCGTATGAAATCTATCAAGTCAGCCACAGCCCCGCACATGAACTGACAACTAACAATGAAGTGAACCGGGCAAAACTCGAGCACTACTGGTATCAATTCAGCGACGGCGACATTGAATGGTTCGTGACCGACAGCCGCACCCGGCGCAACCTGTCCACCAATGATCGCCGCATACTTGACGAGGCGCAGGAGCAGGCGCTGCTCGAATGGCTGATCAACAGCCCGGCGCGGGTCAAATTCGTCGTCACCAGCGTGATGTTCTACCCGGACCGCAAACTGCACGGCGACGACGCCTGGAAAGCCTTCCCGGAACAACGCCTGCGCCTGCTGGAAACCATCCGCACCCAGCGGATCAGGAATGTGGTGTTTGTTTCGGGTGATGTGCACGGCTCACTGACCTCGCGCCTGACCCACAGCGAAGACCCGGACTTCGAAGTGCACACCATCGTTTCCTCGCCGTTTTGCAACAGCAAGCTGTTGCCTTATGCCAAGGCGTCGACGTTTATCCTCGATCAACCGCTGGTGCGCACGGCTGCGGGTGACTATCAGCATGAGTTGACCAGCACTGTGGTCAGCGAAGACAACTTCGCCCATGTGCTGGTCGAATCTGATCAGATTTTGATCAATTACCATGATCGGGATGGTAAACGCCTGCAGTCGATTGGCCTGAAATTGCGTTGAATTCCGAAAAGATCGCAGCCTTCGGCAGCTCCTACATCGGCATGCGTACCCTGTCGGAGCCGCTGCGGGCTGCGATCTTTTGCTCTTTTGCAAGAGGCGCTGGAGAAATGCCTTGGGCGGCCGACATATTCTTATAGCACTTGGCCTTCATCTCTCTTGTCAGTCGGTGCCGCAATGATGCAACCTTGCCGCAGGCAACAGTAAAGAGGGCGAGAGCCCGGCGCGTTCAGCATATTTCCAAGCGAGTTCCTTCATGAAGAGCCAACCCGATGCCGCCAGCCGTATGGCGGCCGAGGTAGTGACGCAGTTGCCTGTGCCCTCGCGGCTCGGCATGCTGCGTTTCGAGCGCTTGAATGAAGCCAGTTGGGCGATGCTGTTTCTCGATCCCAATTGCGAGCGCCAGTTCGGCCAGCCGGCTGTCGAATTGTGTGCGCTGGTCGGCTCGCCCTACGCCAGCCTGATGGAGCCAGAAGCGCGCTATCAACTGCACGACACCATTCAGCAACAACTGCGCGACAGCCCGCACTATCTGGTGCGCTACACCCTGCACACCGTCGCCGGCGCCTTGAGCATCCTCGAACTCGGCGAAGCCTACAAACAGCACAATCGTCATCTGTTGCGCGGCTATCTGCTGGCCGTCGATGACGTGTTCGACGAGGCGCCGACGCTGCCGTCCGTCGACCTCGAAACCCAGAATTCCCGTCTGCAGATCGCTCTGGAACTCAACCAGCGCGCCCAGCAGGAACAACTGCAGCACCTTGAGCGGGTGCGCGCCCAACAGGATCTGATTCTGTTGCTGGCCCGCCAGCGCTACAGCAGCCACAACTCGCTGCAAGAAGCCGCCGAGCTGATCACCCGCTGCGCCTGCGACATCTATGAAATCGACTGCGCCAGCCTGTGGAACCTCGAAGGGAATCTGCTGGTGCCGATTTCCGCGTATCACCGCGCGACTCAGGAATACATCCTGCCGGAGGTGATCGACATCAGCGGTTTCCCCGACTACATGGAAGCCCTGCACGGCAGCCGCGCCATCGACGCGCACAATGCGATGCGCGACCCGCGTACCCGCGAGATGGCCGAAGCCCTGCGCCCGCGGGACGTCAACGCCATGCTCGACGCCAGCATCCGTGTCGACGGTCAGGTGGTCGGCGTGCTGTGCCTGGAGCAGACCGGCGTCAGCCGTGCCTGGCAGTCGGATGAAATCGCCTTTGCCGGTGAACTGGCCGATCAGTTCGCCCAGGTCATCAACAACCACAACCGCCGCACCGCCACCAGCGCCCTGCACCTGTTCCAGCGTGCGGTCGAGCAAAGCGCCAACGCCTTTTTGCTGGTCAATTGCGACGGCGTGGTCGAGTACGTCAACCCGAGTTTCACTGCGATCACCCAGTACTCCACCGAGGAAGTCCACGGCCAGCGCCTGTCGGAGCTACCGGCGCTGGAGAACCTCAGCGAGCTGCTGTTCGACGCGCCCTCGGCGCTGGCCAAAAGCAACAGCTGGCAGGGCGAGTTCAAGAGCCGCCGCAAAAACCTCGAACCGTACTGGGGGCAGTTGTCGATCTCCAAGGTATATGGCGACAACCGCGAGCTGACGCACTACATCGGCATCTACGAAGACATCACCCAGACCAAACTGGCGCAGCAACGCATCGAGCGTCTGGCGTACACCGACAACCTGACCAACCTCGGCAACCGCCCGGCGTTTATCCGCAATCTGGACGAACGCTTCGCCCGGGATAGCGATACCCCGATCAGCCTGCTGCTGGTGGACATCGACAACTTCAAGCGGATCAACGACAGCCTCGGCCACCAGACCGGCGACAAACTGCTGATCAGCCTCGCCCGGCGCCTGCGCAACAGCCTCAGCCCAAGCGGCAGCCTCGCCCGTTTCGCCAGTAACGAATTCGCCGTGCTGCTCGACGACACCGATCTCGAAGCCGGTCAGCAGATTGCCAGCCAACTGCTGATGACCCTCGACAAACCGATGTTCGTCGACAACCAGTTGATCAGCGTCACCGGCTCCGTGGGCCTGGCTTGCGCGCCGCTGCACGGGCGCGACCCGCAGACTTTGATGCGCAACGCCGGCCTCGCCCTGCACAAGGCCAAGGCCAACGGCAAACACCAGGTGCAAGTCTTCACCGAAGCGCTGAACGCCGAGGCCAGTTACAAGCTGTTCGTCGAGAACAACCTGCGCCGCGCCTTGACCCAGAACGAGCTGGACGTGTTCTACCAGCCCAAGCTGTGCCTGCGCAGCGGTCGTTTGCTGGGCATGGAAGCGCTGCTGCGCTGGAATCACCCGGAACGCGGCATGATCCGCCCGGACCAGTTCATCAGCGTCGCCGAAGAAACCGGCCTGATCATTCCGATCGGCAAGTGGATCGCCCGTCAGGCCTGCCGCATGAGCAAGGCGCTGACCGCGGCCGGAATGGGCAATCTGCAGGTGGCGATCAACCTGTCACCGAAACAGTTCTCCGATCCGGATCTGGTCGCGTCCATCGCCAACATCCTCAAGGAAGAAGCGCTGCCGGCCAACCTGCTGGAGCTGGAGCTGACCGAAGGCCTGCTGCTGGAAGCCACCGAAGACACGCACTTGCAGCTCGACCAGCTCAAGCGCCTGGGCCTGACCCTGGCCATGGACGACTTCGGCACCGGCTACTCGTCGCTCAGCTACCTGAAGAAATTCCCGATCGACATCATCAAGATCGATCGCAGCTTCATCCACGAAATCCCGGACAACCAGGACGACATGGAAATCACCTCGGCGGTGATCGCCATGGCGCACAACCTGAAACTCAAAGTCGTGGCCGAAGGCATCGAGACCGCCGAGCAACTGGCGTTCCTGCGTCGTCACCGCTGCGACGTCGGCCAGGGCTACCTGTTCGACCGGCCGATCCCCGGCGCCGAACTGATCCAGGCACTCAAGCGCTATCCGCGCGGCCCGCTCTGCCTCTAACCCCGCTACCCCATTCTCGCCATAACATGCCGACCCCTGTAGGAACTGCCGAAGGCTGCGATCTTTTGATCTGGTTTTTAAAAAGCAAAATCAAAAGATCGCAGCCTTCGGCAGCTCCTACATTGGGTAGTGATTAACTCGGCATCATTGGGCACACTGACGGTCTACCTTTTACATCCCATCCTGACTGAGAGGAACGCTCATGGTTCTGCGCTCGGAAATTCTGGTGAATAAAAACGTGCTACCGACTAAAGACCAAGCCCTGCCCGGCCGCGAAACCGCGATGACCCTGCCTGAAAAGCATTTCGTCTTCGAAGAAACCCCGCTGCTCGGCCCGTTTTTCCAGGACGTCGACTTCGCGATCTTCGGTCTGGGTTGCTTCTGGGGCGCGGAACGCCGCTTCTGGCAGCGTGAAGGCGTGGTCAGCACCGTGGTCGGTTACGCTGGCGGCTACACGCCGAACCCGACATACGAAGAAGTCTGCTCGGGCCTGACCGGTCACGCCGAAGTGGTGCTGGTGGTGTATGACAAGGCCAAGGTCACCTACGAAGAGCTGCTGGCGATGTTCTGGGAACTGCACAACCCGACGCAGGGCATGCGTCAGGGCAACGACATCGGCACCCAGTACCGCTCGGTGATCTACGCGACCTCACCTGAGCAACTCAAAGCGGCGCTGAAGAGCAAGGCTGTTTATCAGGCAGAACTGTCGAAGGCCGGCCTGGGCGAAATCAGCACCGAGATCGAACAGGCACCGACCGTGTACTTCGCCGAGACCTATCACCAGCAATATCTGGCGAAAAACCCGGAAGGCTACTGCGGGATCGGCGGCACCGGCGTGTGCATGCCACCGAGCCTGGCGGGTAACTAAACCCTGAAAGCAAAAGATCGCAGCCAGCGGCAGCTCCTACAGGTCCGTAATCGTTCACACATTGGTGGACGACACTAAACCTTGTAGGAGCTGCCGCAGGCTGCGATCTTTTGATCTTGCCGTTGATCAGCTCTCGGCAATCAACCAATCCATCTGCCACCCACCCTGGGTCTGCCCAAGCTTCTTGGACAACCACGGCAGCAGCTCACGCAACTCTTCCTCCAGCCCCCACGGCGGATTGGCTATCGCCAGACCCGAACCGTTCAGGCTGTTCGGCGTGTCCAGCGGATGCACCAGCAACTCCACGCGCAGCAACTTCGGCGCACCGGTACCGGCCAGGTCCTGATAGAAACGACGCAGCGCACGCTGGTCCTTCACCGGGTACCAGATCGCCGCCACCGTCTGGCGCATCCGGCCAATGGCCTCTTTCATCGACGCCGCGCAACGCTGCATCTCGTCGAGCTGCTCGAACGGCGGATCAATCAACATCACCGCGCGCTTTTCCTGCACCGGCAGCATCGCCCGCGCAACATGCCAGCCCTCGCCCAGATGCACTTTCACCCGACGGTCGCCGGCCATATTGTCCTTGAGCAGCACGCCGTCCTCCGGGTGCTTCTCGTTGAGCATCACCCGATCCTGCGGCCGGGTCAGACGCCGCGCCAGCTCCGGCGAGCCCGGGTAGTAGCGCAACTGGCCATCCGGGTTCATCTCGTGCAGCACCTTCATGTAGTCGGCGGTCAGCGCCGGCAGGTCTGGTTGATCCCACAAACGCGCGATGCCTTCCAGGTACTCGCCGGTACGGTTGGCCTGGTCGCCCTGCAGGTCATACAGACCGATCCCGGCGTGCGTGTCGAGATAGGCAAACGGCTGCTCCTTGCGCGACATCAGAGCGATGAGGCGGGTCAAGGTCAGGTGTTTGAACACATCGGCGTGATTGCCGGCATGGAAGGCGTGACGATAATTCATGGCTGCTCCTGCGAGGGCCGTGAAGTTTACCTTTTACCGGGCGGCAAGTCAGGGGTTGGCGGCTGAGCGGCCTCTTACACGTTAAGATCTGACCCAATACCTGTGGCTGGCGAGGGGATAAATCCCCTCGCCACGGGTCATCTATCTCGCTTGACTGGCAGGTAACCTCGACAGGAAGTCAAACCCATGCGTCGCCCTTTCATTTTCTCTCTGTCCCTGATCTGCTCAATGCACGCCGTATCGGACGAAAATCACAGAGCGCAGGCTCGCCAAATGCTCAAGAACTACGGTTTGAGTCACTGCATCCTGAAGCCATTCAAAGAAAATTCAGCATTGCAAAAAGACATCGGTCTGTCCGCTGGCGCCTACTCGTTCATGGGCAAAGGCATGCACACCGTCCTGCAAAATGAAGACACGCTGCAGGTGCTGCACGATCCCTATAAAGAAACCAGAAACTATGTGTATGCGGCCTATGAGCAGACACCGTCGATCAGCAAGCACTCGAAAAGCAATGTCGTTTTTTATGGATGCCTGGAGGTCTACAACTCAGAGGCTTTCGACAGTTTTATCAAGAGTCAGGATCGGTACATCGCAGACTGACTGCCACACCCTCAACGTCAAAAGATCGCAGCCTTCGGCAGCGCCTACAAATGATCCCGTGTAGGAGCTGCCGAAGGCTGCGATCTTTTGATTTTGCTCCTGGAAATTCAGGAAGGCATTGCATGCAACCGCTTGCCGATGACATCCAGCACATCACACCCATCGCGCAACGGAATCACGCAGAGCTGGGCAAAGTCGCTGAGGATCATCGAGTCGCACTCGATCGAACCGCGCATGCACAGGTTTTCCAGCACCTGGACCACGGCGCGGATGCGGTAGTTGGCGGCGTCCATCAGGATATCGAGCGGGGCGTGGGTGTCGACGAACAACGTGGGCATGTCGTTGCAGTTGCTGGTCAGGGCCATGTAGCGGTTGTCGGGGTGGGGGATGTGTTGTTCGTAGGGTGGATCGGGGTTCAAATTTGTCATGGGGTTGCCTCCTAACGTATGGACGGAAACCGCCAACCTTTGCTTCCACGCAAAAGGGTGGCGGCTGTACGCAGGTGTGGAAGACCAGGACGTTAGGCACCCGGCGCACTCGAAAGCGCCCCGCGCACAGCCACCATAAATCACAGACAATAACGAGCGCCTGACGGGTGGCGCTAGAGGCGCCTAACGATAAAGGGCTTCCACACCCTGTCACCGAGTTTGCGGTGACAACGAAAAGACTATCCCTGCCACCCACCGCCCACCAGTTCATGAAAGCCGCCGCAACTCGCAGGAAACGTCCGAGGACTTCGCCCGGAAATGTCACTCCGTCTCTGCCAGCAAATACTCCAGTAACGCCGATGAAGACGATTCTTCCGACGTCGCCAGCAGAAAAAACTGCCTGACCTTGCACTGTAAAACCAGCTCGGGAAAGGCCTCGAACAATGCAGGATTTTGCTCGCTCAGCCACTGCACAGCATTGCCGACGCGAACGTCATCCCCCGCCGCAGCCAAGACCGATTCCGGCACCGTCCACCAAGGAAACACCCGACCCGAAGCTTGCGCCCTGCCCCCGATATCCGCAGCCTGACCATTGATCAAACCGCGCGATATCACCGACATCAGTTGCGCCGAATCCACTTCATCGGACTGCAAGATCGGCAACAAAAACCGCCCATCCCAGAAGCGAAAGAACACTGCCTTCCCATCCGGCATCAGCACCTGCGTCAGACTACGAAAATGCTCGACCAGCACTTCCAGACTCGCCGAGGACACCGCCAGCCATCCCCAATCGCGAGACTCGGTGTTCGCCACCCAATCGAGAAACTCACTGTCCGCCGCGACAATTCCCACAAACGGCATCACTGCGTCCCACTCGGCGTAGATCGTCTCCGCCCAAATCCGGCTTGGTGCTATCTGCGGTGGCTTGGCGTCGCTGGCGCTACTGAAGATTGCGAACAGTTGCTCCGAAGGTTTCAGCGGTTCACGCGCCAACCACGCTGCAGGTGTGAGGCAATCAGGCTGCACAAACACCGTCCTTGCAGCGCTCGCACTCTTCGCAGAATGGCGCATCACCTTTAAAGCTCATGATTTGCGCAGCGGTGAGAATGGCCGCAGGTACTGCTGCGAGTTTTGCCGGCAATCCCGGCACACTCGGTGTCGCGCTCATCGCCGCCATCGGCGCGCCACCGACCTGGATCGGCACGCTGCTGAAGATCCCCCCGGGGCCGATGTTGATCCACTGCCCGCCTGCCTGAATCGTCGCGCTCGCGCCGCCGTCGATGACCACTTGTTGCCCAGCGCTGACGTGGACTTGTCCGCTGGCACTGGTTGCCTGATTGCTTACCCGAATATGCCGGTCGCCGGACACGCTCAGGTGATCGTCCTGCTTCACCTCGGTCTGGCGCTGGCCGTGGGTGATTCGTTGTTCGTCGGCCTTCAGTTCATGTTTGGCAGTGCCCGTGACGACGATGCTGCGCTGGTTGTCGACCTGCACCTGTTGATCGTGCAGTACATGCTGGGTCCAGTTGCGCTGGGCACGCAGGTAGATTTCCTCGGCGCCTTTCTTGTCCTCGATGCGCAGTTCGTTGTAACCGCCGCCACCGGGACTGCTCTGGCTGCGGAAGATGCTGCGGGTCTTGTCCGCCGGCAAGTCCAGCGGCACCGGGGTCGCGGCGTTTGGCAGGCAACCCATGACCAGCGGTTTGTCGGCATCGGCGTCGATGAAACCGACCAGCACTTCCATGCCAACCCGTGGGATCAGCACGCTGCCGTAACGGTCATGCGCCCACCCTGCAGCGACACGCAGCCAGCAACTGGAATGCTCGTTGAGCTCGCCGTCGCGATCCCAGGCCAGTTGCACCTTGACCCGCCCGTACTCGTCGCAGTGGATTTCGGTGTCTTTCGGTCCGGTGACGACGGCAGGTTGATAGCCGAGCATCCGTGGTTTCTCCGGGCCGAGGGCCGGGCGGAAGAATACGTCCCACGGCGTGGCGAGAAAGGTATTACGGTAGCCCTGGAATGTTTCCCCATCACTGGTCACCGATTCCTCCAGCACTTGTGGCTGTCGTCCACGGTGCTCGATGGCAGTGAGCAGCCACAGGTCATTCCAGTCCTGGCGCGGATGCTCGGTCAGTTGCAGGAAATGTCCGCACACCAGGGCGGATTCATCGCTGAGACCTTCAGCCTGACGGTAGTCGGCGACATGCCTTTCCAGCGCACGTTGCGCCAGGTGCTTGCCGGTTTCACGGTCGTTGAACTGGCCGGGAAAGTGATAGTCCTCCAGCACCGGGCGCAGCTCGCTTTCGCTGCGGCTTTGCAGCTGCAATTGCGGCTTTTCAAAGTTGTAGTCGCGCCGGGTCACCACGCTGGTGCGGGTTTCCACCCGGACATTGAAACGCTGGATGGCCGCTGCACCGGCCGACATGCCGCTGCCCGGCAGGTACAGCGTCGGCGCGGCCAGACGCGGGAACACCGTTTGGTCGTCGCCGAACACCAACACGTGACCTTCGGGACTGTGCTGAAAGTGGTAATGAATGCCGACCTCGGCACACAGGCGCTGGATGAAGGCCAGATCGCTCTCGTTGTATTGCACGCAATATTCACGCACCGGGTAATCGCTGCCGAGTCGAAACTCGAACGCATCGCGCAGGATCGCGTGATCCTTGAGGATTCGCGCAACAATCTGCGGCACCGTTTGATGCTGGAAAATCCGCTGGTTGATGCGATGACCGAGGTACGTCAGACGCGGCACCAGGCTCAGGTGATAGCGCGTCAGACGTTTCCCGGAGTCGCCCTGCCCGACCTGATAAATCTGACCATGGATACCGGAACCGTCCGCATCAAGACTCAGAAACGCCTGACGGTGCAGCAGGCTTTCGAGATCCAGATCCGGTCGCTCACTGACCAGTTCCAGCTCGAAGCGAAAGGGTTGGCTGATGGCTTCCTTGCCCGTGAACTCAAGGACCTTGAGGTCAAGTTGGGCGCCTTCGAGGGTCAACGTGAAACGCGGTTGATTGGCAGGCGCGAACATCCGATGTGTCTCTGCAAAATGAGGGCGGGCGATTCTGCATGAGGGGTAAGGGGTGTTGGGTGGGTGACGGGAAAATCAGATTTGCCCTACTCTCATTGATGAAAAACCCTGCAAAAAGCAGCGCCCTCAACTACAGACAAATCCCTCTGCAACATCACTGAACCCTGTGGGAGCGAGCTTGCTCGCGAAAGCGGCCTATTAGCCGACATCCCCACCGACTGACACGACGTCTTCGCGAGCAAGCTCGCTCCCACATGAGATCCTCAGCGTTTTCAAGAAATCACAGGCATAAAAAAACGGCCCGCCTCCTGTAGGAAACGGACCGTTCTCTTGTGAGCCGAAGCTCAGCGCATCACTTGTTCAGGTGGAAATCTTTTTCCGCCGCTTCGAAGCGCTGCACCATGCCAGTGGTCGGCGAACCGAACTTGCTGACGATGTAGATCGCGAGGCTGGCGAAGATGAAGCCCGGGATGATTTCGTACAGACCCATCACTTCCCAGTGTTTCCACGCCACAACGGTGATCGCACCGACAAGGATACCCGCCAGTGCGCCGTTGCGAGTCATGCCTTTCCAGACGACCGAGATCAGCACCACCGGACCGAACGCAGCACCGAAACCGGCCCACGCGTAGCTGACCAGACCCAGTACCTGGTTTTTCGGGTTGGCTGCCAGTGCGATGGCGATCAGCGCCACCACCAGCACCATGGCGCGACCGATCCAGACCAGTTCTTTCTGGGAAGCTGTCTTGCGAATGAACGCTTTATAGAAGTCTTCAGTCAGGGCGCTCGAGCACACCAGCAACTGGCAGCTCAGGGTGCTCATCACCGCAGCCAGAATCGCCGACAGCAGCACACCGGCAATCCATGGGTTGAACAGCAGTTTTGCCAGCTCGATGAATACGCGCTCGTGGTTTTCAGTCACGGGACCTGCAACTTCCGGGTGCGCCGAGAAGTAGGCAATACCGAAGAAGCCCACAGCCACGGTGCCGCCCAGGCACAGGATCATCCAGGTCATGGAGATGCGACGGGCATTGGCAATCGACTTCACCGAGTCAGCGGCCATGAAACGCGCCAGGATGTGCGGTTGACCGAAGTAGCCCAAGCCCCAGCCCATCAGCGAAATGACGCCAATGAAGGTGGTGCCCTTGAGCATGTCAAAGTTGCTTGGGTCTTGCGCTTCGATCGCCAGGAACGTGGTGTCGACGCCACCAGTAGCCAGCAACACGATGATCGGCGTAAGGATCAGCGCGAAAATCATCAGCGTGGCTTGTACGGTGTCGGTCCAGCTCACCGCGAGGAAACCGCCAACGAAGGTGTAGGCAATCGTCGCCGCAGCACCGGCCCACAGCGCCGTCTCGTAGGTCATGCCGAACGTGCTTTCGAACAGGCGGGCGCCAGCCACGATGCCAGATGCGCAATAGACAGTGAAAAACACCAGAATCACGATCGCCGAAATGATGCGCAGCAGGCCGCTTTTGTCTTCGAAACGGCTGGAGAAGTAGTCCGGCAGGGTCAGCGCATCGCCGTTGTGCTCGGTCTGCACGCGCAGACGGCCGGCGACGAACAGCCAGTTCAGGTAGGCGCCGACGATCAGGCCGATGGCGATCCAGCTTTCGGACAGGCCGGACATGTAGATGGCGCCCGGCAGGCCCATCAGCAACCAGCCGCTCATGTCGGAAGCACCGGCAGACAGAGCCGTCACGACGCTGCCCAGGCTACGACCGCCCAGAATATAGTCAGAAAGGTTGTTGGTGGAGCGATAGGCCATCAGGCCGATCAGCACCATTGCTGCGATGTAGATCACGAACGTGATCAGGGTTGGATTGCTAACGCTCATTGAGTTACGCCCTGGCTTTGTTTTTATGTAGCGGCGGTGGTGAACCGCTCGCAAACGACGACGTTTGGCAGACGATCCGGGATCCCGCGCATTTAAGACTGATGTTTCCCCAGGAAAGCCATCAGCCGGGTACACCGGGTATCCCGGTTGCACCTTGGGCGCGAATGCTATGCAACAAATCAAATAAGGTGCAACCAGTTTCGAACGAATAAGTTGCACCTAGTCGGATTTAGCCTCAAATACCCCGTTTTTGCTCCCTTTTGTGGCAGTCATAACCGTTGGCTAGAAGCAAAAGCACCAAGCAGGAGCAGCACTTTCGTACCAGAAAATAATTCCTGACGAGCTGCCTATTATTCCGACAAAAAAAGGGTTGCACCCGGTTGCACCTCTCTCAGCGCACGGCTAATCTTGCCGCCAGCTGATGCCACGCAACTGTGGCAACCATGAGGATAAAAATATGGCTACCACCACCCTTGGGGTCAAACTCGATGACCCGACCCGCGAGCGCCTGAAGGCTGCCGCAACCTCGATTGATCGCACGCCGCACTGGCTGATCAAGCAGGCAATTTTCAATTACCTGGAGAAACTCGAGGGTGGTGCAACCCTGACCGAGCTGAACGGTTTGACCGCCAAGGACAGCGATGACGCCGGTGAAGTCCACACCGATCACGCCCACCAGTGCTTCCTCGAATTCGCTGAAAGCATCCTGCCGCAATCAGTACTGCGCGCGTCGATCACCGCCGCTTACCGCCGCCCCGAGCCGGAAGTGGTACCGATGCTGATCGAACAGGCACGCCTGCCGGCACCGATGGCCGAAGCCACCAACAAACTCGCCGCGACCATCGCGGAAAAACTGCGTAACCAGAAAAGTGCCGGCGGTCGTGCAGGCATTGTTCAGGGCCTGCTGCAGGAATTTTCCCTGTCGTCCCAGGAAGGCGTAGCGCTGATGTGCCTGGCCGAAGCGCTGCTGCGTATCCCGGACAAAGGCACTCGCGATGCACTGATCCGCGACAAGATCAGCACCGGCAACTGGCATCCGCACCTGGGCAACAGCCCGTCGCTGTTCGTCAACGCCGCGACCTGGGGTCTGCTGCTGACCGGCAAACTGGTGTCGACCCACAACGAAGCCGGCCTGACGTCGTCGCTGAGCCGCATCATCGGCAAGAGCGGCGAGCCGATGATCCGCAAGGGCGTCGACATGGCCATGCGCCTGATGGGCGAGCAGTTCGTCACCGGCGAAACCATCGCCGAGGCACTGGCCAACGCGAGCAAGTTCGAAGCCAAGGGCTTCCGCTATTCCTACGACATGCTCGGTGAAGCGGCACTGACCGAGCACGACGCGCAGAAGTACCTGGCGTCGTACGAACAAGCTATTCACTCGATCGGCAAAGCCTCCCACGGCCGTGGGATTTATGAAGGCCCGGGCATTTCCATCAAGCTCTCGGCACTGCACCCGCGTTACAGCCGTGCGCAGTACGAGCGCGTGATGGATGAGCTGTACCCGCGCCTGTTGTCGCTGACCCTGCTGGCCAAGCAATACGACATCGGTCTGAACATCGACGCCGAAGAGGCCGACCGTCTCGAACTGTCGCTGGATCTGCTCGAGCGTCTGTGCTTCGAACCGCAGCTGACCGGCTGGAACGGCATCGGTTTCGTGATCCAGGCTTATCAGAAGCGTTGCCCGTACGTGATCGACTACGTGATCGACCTGGCTCGCCGCAGCCGTCATCGCCTGATGATCCGCCTGGTGAAAGGCGCGTACTGGGACAGCGAAATCAAGCGCGCCCAGGTCGAAGGCCTGGAAGGCTATCCGGTCTACACCCGCAAGGTGTACACCGACGTTTCCTACATCGCTTGCGCACGCAAACTGCTGTCGGTACCGGAAGTCATTTACCCGCAGTTCGCCACGCACAACGCCCACACCCTGTCGGCCATTTACCACATTGCCGGTCAGAACTATTACCCGGGCCAGTACGAATTCCAGTGCCTGCACGGCATGGGCGAACCGCTCTACGAGCAGGTTGTCGGCAAAGTTTCCGAAGGCAAGCTGAACCGTCCGTGCCGCGTGTACGCACCGGTCGGCACCCACGAAACCCTGCTGGCGTACCTCGTGCGTCGCCTGCTGGAAAACGGCGCGAACACCTCGTTCGTCAACCGCATCGCCGACCAGTCGATTTCGATTCAGGAATTGGTGGCCGATCCGGTGGCTCAGATCGAGCAGATGGCGACCGTGGAAGGTGGTTTTGGTCTGCCGCACCCGCGCATTCCGCTGCCGCGTGACCTGTACGGCGCCGAGCGCGCCAACTCCGCCGGCATCGACATGGCTAACGAACACCGTCTGGCCTCGCTGTCCTGCGCCCTGCTCGCCACCGCGCACAACAACTGGAAAGCCGCGCCGATGCTCGGTTGCGCCTCCAGCACCGAAGCGCCAGCACCGGTGCTGAACCCGGCAGATCACCGCGATGTAGTCGGTCACGTGCAGGAAGCCACCGTCGAAGACGTCGACAATGCGATCCAGTGCGCCCTGAATGCCGCGCCAATCTGGCAGGCCACCCCGCCAGCCGAACGCGCCGCGATTCTGGAACGTGCCGCCGACCTGATGGAAGGCGAGATCCAGCCACTGATGGGCCTGCTGGCCCGTGAAGCCGGCAAGACCTTCGCCAACGCCATCGCTGAAGTCCGTGAAGCCGTCGACTTCCTGCGTTATTACGCGGTGCAGGCACGCAACGATTTCAGCAACGACGCCCACCGCCCACTGGGCCCGGTGGTGTGCATCAGCCCGTGGAACTTCCCGCTGGCCATCTTCAGTGGCCAGGTGGCTGCCGCACTGGCCGCCGGTAACCCGGTACTCGCCAAACCGGCAGAGCAAACTCCGCTGGTAGCCGCGCAAGCCGTGCGCCTGCTGCTCGAAGCCGGGATTCCCGAAGGCGTGCTGCAACTGCTGCCGGGGCGCGGTGAAACCGTCGGTGCCGGGCTGGTTGGTGATGAGCGCGTCAAAGGCGTGATGTTCACCGGTTCCACCGAAGTCGCACGTCTGCTGCAACGCAACATCGCTGGCCGTCTCGACAGCCAGGGCCGTCCGATTCCACTGATCGCCGAAACCGGTGGCCAGAACGCGATGATCGTCGACTCCTCGGCACTGACCGAACAAGTCGTGATCGACGTGGTGTCCTCGGCCTTCGATAGCGCCGGCCAGCGTTGCTCGGCACTGCGTGTACTGTGCCTGCAGGAAGATTCCGCAGACCGTGTCATCGAAATGCTCAAAGGCGCGATGGCCGAATCCCGTCTCGGTAACCCTGAGCGTCTGTCTGTGGACATTGGCCCGGTGATCGACGCCGAAGCCAAGGCCGGCATCGACAAGCACATCCAGGGCATGCGTGATAAAGGTCGCAGTGTGTACCAGGTGGCGATTGCCGACAGCGAAGAAGTTAAACGCGGCACCTTCGTCATGCCGACCCTGATCGAGCTGGAAAGCTTCGACGAGTTGCAACGCGAGATCTTCGGCCCGGTGCTGCACGTGGTGCGTTACAAGCGCAAGGACATCGACCAGTTGATCGGCCAGATCAACGCCTCCGGTTATGGCCTGACTCTCGGCGTGCACACCCGCATCGACGAGACCATCGCCAAGGTGATCGACAACGTCAACGCCGGTAACGTCTACGTCAACCGCAACATCGTCGGTGCCGTGGTCGGCGTGCAGCCGTTCGGCGGCGAAGGCCTGTCGGGTACTGGCCCGAAAGCCGGTGGCCCGCTGTACCTGTACCGCCTGCTGTCGACTCGTCCTACCGATGCGATCGAACAATCCTTCGCTCGCGGTGATGCGGTCGTCGCACCGGACGTGCGCCTGCGTGATGCCATGAGCAAACCGCTGAACGCGCTGAAAGCCTGGGCTGAAAGCAACAAGTACGCCGACCTGAGCACCCTGTGCGCGCAGTACGCCGCCCAGTCGCAAAGCGGTATCACCCGCGTGCTGGCCGGTCCGACTGGCGAGAAGAACAGCTACGCGATCCTGCCGCGTGAGCACGTGCTGTGCCTGGCGGAGGTTGAAGGCGATCTGCTGACCCAACTGGCGGCGGTATTGGCTGTCGGCGGTTCGGCGGTATGGCCGGAGTCCGACCTCAGCAAGGCGTTGTTCGCACGCCTGCCGAAGGAGATTCAGGCGCGGATCAAGCTGGTTTCCGATTGGAACAAGGACGAGGTGGTGTTTGATGCCGTTCTGCATCACGGCCATTCCGACCAGTTGCGCGGTGTCTGCCAGCAGATCGCCAAGCGCGCCGGTGCGATCGTTGGGGTTCAGGGCTTGTCCCAGGGCGAAACCAACATTGCGCTGGAGCGTCTGGTGATCGAGCGGGCGTTGAGTGTTAACACCGCTGCGGCGGGTGGTAATGCGAGCTTGATGACCATCGGTTAAACCTCTGTAACTCCAGGCGACCGCAATGGTCGCCTGGCACTCATACAGAAGATCAAAAGATCGCAGCCTTCGGCAGCTCCTACAGGGGATCGTGTTTCTCTGTAGGAGCTGCCGAAGGCTGCGATCTTTTGCTTCTGTATCACGCCCATCAATCATCCTGTTCAGCCTCTATCAGCAAGCCTAGACTCGGCCCAACCCCAAATTTCAGGTAGGCCGCCATGTCCGAGACGCTGCTCAGTTCCCGTAATCTGGCTTTCGAGCTGTACGAAGTCCTCGATGCCGAGGGCCTGACCCGGCGTGAGCGCTTTGCCGAGCACAACCGCGAGACCTTCGACGCCGCCATCGGCACCGCGCGCAGCATCGCCGAGAAATATTTCGCACCGCATAACCGCAAAGGTGACGAGAACGAGCCGCGCTACGAGAATGGCCAGGCGATTCTGATTCCGGAAGTCAAACCGGCGGTGGATGCCTTCCTCGAAGCCGGTTTCCTCAACGCCGCGAGAAGTTTCGATGCCGGCGGCATGCAACTGCCGACGTTGCTGTCGCAAGCCTGCTTTGCGCATTTTCAATCGGCGAACGCGGCAACCACTTCGTACCCGTTCCTGACCATGGGTGCGGCCAACCTGATCGAAAGCTTCGGCACCGATGAGCAGAAACAGCGCTTTCTGCAACCGATGATCGACGGTCGCTTCTTCGGCACCATGGCCCTGACCGAACCACACGCGGGTTCCTCGTTGTCGGATATTCGTACGCGTGCCGAGCCCGCGTCCGACGGCACTTATCGCCTCAAGGGCAACAAGATCTTCATTTCCGGCGGCGATCACCCGCTGTCGGAAAACATCGTGCACATGGTGCTGGCCAAGCTGCCGGACGCGCCGCCGGGGGTGAAGGGTATTTCGCTGTTCATCGTGCCGAAGTTTCTGGTCAACGATGACGGCACTCTGGGCCAGCGCAACGATGTGCTGCTGGCCGGGTTGTTCCACAAGATGGGCTGGCGCGGCACCACCTCTACAGCACTGAACTTCGGCGATAACGGCGAGTGCGTCGGCTATCTGGTGGGCAAGCCGCACCACGGCTTGAGCTACATGTTCCAGATGATGAACGAGGCACGGATCGGCGTCGGCATGGGCGCGGTGATGCTCGGTTACGCCGGTTACCTGTATTCGCTGGAGTACGCCCGGGAGCGCCCGCAGGGCCGAGTACCGGACAGCAAGGATCCGACCACCGCGCCGGTAGCGATCATTCAGCACGCGGATGTCAGACGCATGCTATTGACGCAAAAGTCCTACGTCGAAGGAGCATTTGACCTCGGCCTGTACGCGGCGCGGCTGTTCGATGACACCACGACGCTGGAGACCGACGCCGAGCGTAAACAGGCCCATGAGCTGCTGGACCTGCTGACGCCGATCGTCAAATCCTGGCCGTCGGAGTTCTGCCTGAAGGCCAACGAACTGGCGATCCAGATCCTCGGCGGCCACGGTTACACCCGTGAATACCCGGTAGAACAGTATTACCGCGACAACCGCCTGAACCCGATCCACGAAGGCACCCACGGCATCCAGTCGCTGGACTTGCTCGGACGCAAATTGGCGCAAAACGGTGGCGCAGGGCTCAAGCAACTGATCCGCTTGATCGCCAACACTGCCGAGCGCTCTACCGCGCATGAATCGCTGACCGCACTGCGTGAGCCACTGGAAAAACTGCTGGCGCGCCTGCAAACAGTAACCATCGGCCTGCTGACCGATCTGGCGCAGGGCAAGGTCAACAGCAGCCTGGCGAATTCGGCGCTGTACCTGAAAGTGTTCGGGCACACGGTGATTGGCTGGCGCTGGCTGGAGCAGGCGATCCGCGCCGAAGAAGGCCTGGCCAAGGGCAATCCGGCGGATGCCGACTTCTATAAGGGCAAGCTGCAGGCGGCGCGGTATTTCCTGACGTGGGAAGTGCCAGGTTGCCAGCATGAGCTGGCGTTGCTGGAGGCGCGGGATGATACGTGTCTGGCGATGCAGGATGCGTGGTTCTAAAAGCAAAAGATCGCAGCCTTCGGCAGTTCCTACAGGAAACGCATTCCAATGTAGGAGCTGCCGAAGGCTGCGATCTTTTGATCTTGATCCTTTAGCTCAACTTGAACCCACCCATCTGCCGCGCCAGATCATCCGCCAACCGCTGCAACATCTGACAATCCTCGCGACACGCCCGAACCTCCCCTGCTGTGGCCCGCGCCAGGTCGGAAATCCCCTGCACATTGCGATTGATCTCCTCGGTCACCGCTGACTGTTCCTCGGTCGCCGTCGCCACCTGATGATTCATGTCACTGATACGCTCCACCTGCCCGGTAATCGCGGTCAGCGACGCGCCGGTACGCTGGCTCGATTCAACGCCAGTGCCGGTCGCGGCCTGGCCGGTGCGCATCGATGACACCGCATTCTCGGCGCCCTGCTTGAGGCTGCCGATCATCTGCTGAATCTCGTCGGTGGAGGCCTGTGTGCGACGCGCCAAGGTGCGCACTTCATCCGCCACCACGGCAAACCCACGCCCCATGTCGCCGGCGCGCGCCGCTTCGATGGCGGCATTGAGTGCCAGCAGGTTGGTCTGCTCGGACACCCCGCGAATCACCGCCAGCACCGAGTCAATCGACGCCACTTGATGCGCCAGCTCACCCACCGCCCCCGCCGCTATACCGATCTCATCAGACATGCTTTCTATATGGCGGATCGAGCCACCGACCACTTCCCGCGCCTGCAGCGCTTCATCGCGCGCGGTTTGCGAGGCCAGCGCGGCGTTGCCGGCGTTCTGCGCGATCTCCTGCACGGTCAGGCCCATTTCGTGAACGGCGGTGGCGACCATGTCGGTCATTTCCTGCTGGCGTCCGGAGCGCTCGGCGGTGTTTTCCACCACCCTGGCCACTTGGCCGACGGCGGTGCGCAAGCGCTCGCTGGTGGTCAGCACTTCACCGATCAATGCGCGCTGGCTGTCGAGGAATCGGTTGAAACCCCGAGCCAGATCGCCCAGCTCATCGGCGCGGCTGGAATCTAACCGATGGGTCAAATCTCCACCGCCGCTACCGATGGCTACCAGCGCGGCTGTTACCTGACGAATCGGTCGCACCAAGCCCTGGGCCAGCCACACCACCAGCGCCAGACACACCAATGCCACCGCCAGACCGATACCGCCGCTCATCCACATTGCTTTGCGAGCTTCGGCATAGATCTGCGACTGCGGCACTTCGGCCACCAGTGTCCAGCCCAGATCACGCAAAGGCAGGCTGAAAGCGAGGAAGTCTTCGCCGTCGCGCTGGAAACTGCTGCTCACGGCCTCTTTTTGGCCCATCACCGACTGCGCTGCATCAGCACCGATCTGCTCGCTCAAAGTGCGCTTGCCGCTGAACTGCGCTTCAGGATGAACCTGGATCAAACCGTCGGAACGCACGAGATAGACCTTGCCGCGCTCGCCGAAACTGAAATTGTGGATCAGCGCCGACAGCTCTTTCATGCTCAGGCCAAGCCCCGCCACGCCGACCACTTTGCCGGCCTGCTCGACTTTCAGGTCGATGAACAACGCCAGTTCTCCGGTAGCGCCGTCGTTGTCGATATTCAGGGTGCGCGGCTGGGGGCTGTCGAGGAAGGAATAGAACCAGGCATCGGCCGGTTTGGCGCGACTGAGGGTGCGGTCGAGGCCTTTTTCGGTGATGTAGTGATTGGATTCAGTGCCGATGATCAGCGCGGTGAAAGCCTTGTGTTCGGCGCGGATGCCTTCCAGATACTGCGCGAAGGCCGCTGTTTTGCTGCTGTCTTCACCCGAGACCAGCCAGTCGCGGACCATGCTGTTGCTGGCGATATCTTTGGCGGCGGTCAGTGGCTGGACGAGGATGCGTTCGATGTCGTTGCGCGTCGCTTCGATGCTCGACGGCAGCGCTTGTTCGACCAGATAACTCTGGGCGAGGCGGTTGACCACCAGGGTATAAATGCCAACCACGATCAGGACGCTGACCAACAGGGCGCTGCCCATGCCGAGAATCAGCTGCCATTGAATACTGCGACGCCAGAACTGCATGGAGCACCCCCAAAGAATAAGTGGCCGAAACAATGCAACAGCCGTGCCGATTGTATACAACCCGATCGACAATCTATTCTTTGGTTGTGCGCAACCCCATCAGCCCTGATTGATGGTCTTGGCGATGGTTTCGACCGTGGCGCTGACTTGCTCTTGGTAACGGTCGAGTTCTTCCTGGTGCTGCTTCTTCATTTCGATCTGCTGCGAGCACAGATTCATGGCTGCCAGCACCAGCAAGCGGTCACCGATCAGCGTCGGGTATTTGCGTTTGGTGTCGGCCAGTGCGGCCTTGAGCATCAGTGCGGCGTCCAGCAGGGTCTGTTCTTCCCCGGCCGGTGCCTTGATCGAATAGTCCTCCCCGAGAATGGAGATGACTTTTACCCCTGCTGTGCCGTGGTTCATGCGCTGACAGGACCTGCGTTGACGCGATCAACCAGAGCCTGGATGCGCGCTGCGGTGGCGCCGTGCTTCTCTTCCTGTTCCATCAGGCTCAGTTGCAGGCTTTCGTTTTCATCCTTGGCCTGGGCCAGTTCCGTGGACAGGGTCTGGTTGGTTTGCGTGAGGGTCTGGTTCTGTTGCACCAGGTCGCTGACGAGCTGTTCCAATTGGCTGAGGGATGCTTCCAACATTTTGATCTTCCAGGCGTTTTTCAAAGGGCGCGTACGATAAAGAAAAGTCACTGCGGATGCCAGGGTTAAACCGGCGCAAGGCCTTGATTTTCCTGGTGGCCGACCGTTCTCGCGAGTTTAAAAGACTGTGATCTGCCGATCTGGTTCCTGCACTTCGTCGCCAAGGGCCGTATGCGACAAATACGCACACCGCCTCAAGACTTTAGTCGCATGACCGATAAGTCATCCATACAGCAGTCTCAGCCCGCATGGATGCGGCCCTTTCCTTGGTACCCGCACCATGTCCCTTCGAAATATGAATATCGCCCCCAGGGCGTTTACCGGTTTCGCCCTGATCGGCGGCCTGATGCTGATTCTCGGCGTGTTCGCCCTGAACCAGATGAGCAAAATCCGCGGCGCGGCCGAGGATATCACCGCCAACAGCGTGCCGAGCATCAAGAACCTCGACGAGTTCACTCAACTGACCCTGCGCCAGCGGGTACTGTCATACCGCTTGCTGGTCAACCGCGAAGCGGACGTGCAGCAGAAGACCATCGAGCTGCTGGAGACGCGCAACCAGCAGATCCGCGCCGCCCAGACTGCCTACGAGCCGCTGATCGGCAGCCCGGAAGAACGCGCCGCCTACGATCAATACGTGCAGTTGCTGGGCCAGTATCGCCAGATTGAAGACCGGATGAAGAGCCTGTCGCGCAACAATCAGGTGGACGAGTTGCGCAATCTGCTCAACACCGATCTGTTGAACAACTCCGAAGCGATGAACACCGTGCTCAACCGCCTGATGCAGATCAACGGTCAGCAGATCAGCGAAACCAACCAGCAGGCCGCCGAGCAATATGCTTCGGCGTTCAATCTGGTGGTCACCCTGCTGGTCGTCGCCACCGGTCTGACGTTGCTGTTCGCCTGGCTGCTGACCATCAGCATCACCAAGCCGATTTCCAAAGCGCTGGACGCGGCGGAGACCATTGCCGAAGGCAACCTGACCCAGCCGATCCACGTTGATGGCAGCGACGAAGCCGGGCGCCTGCTGGCCGCCATGGCCAAGATGCAATCGAAGCTGCGCGACACCTTGCAACGCATCTCCGGTTCCGCCACCCAACTGGCTTCCGCTGCCGAAGAGCTGAACAGCGTCACCGACGAAAGCGCCCGTGGCCTGACCCAGCAGAACAACGAAATCGAACAGGCCGCCACCGCGGTCAACGAAATGACCAGCGCTGTGGAAGAAGTCGCACGCAATGCCGTGAGCACTTCGGAAGCCTCGAAGAACGCCACCACCTCAGCCGGCGACGGTCGTGACCTGGTGCAGGAAACCGTCAGCGCCATCGAACGCATGAGCGCCGACGTGCAGAGCACCGCAAACCTGATCGGTGATCTGGCGAATGAATCCCGTGACATCGGCAAGGTGCTGGACGTGATTCGTGGTCTGGCGGATCAGACCAACCTGCTGGCCTTGAACGCGGCCATCGAGGCAGCCCGTGCCGGCGAAGCCGGGCGTGGTTTTGCTGTGGTGGCGGATGAGGTCCGTGCGCTGGCCCATCGCACCCAGCAGTCGACCAGCGAGATCGAACGCATGATCGGCAGCATCCAGAGCGGCACCGAACACGCCGTGGATTCGATGCGCAACAGCACCGAACGCGCCGAATCGACCCTGAACATCGCCCGTGGCGCCGGCCTGTCGCTGGACACCATCAACACCGCGATCGTCGAAATCAACGAACGCAACCTGGTGATCGCCAGCGCCGCCGAAGAGCAGGCCCAAGTGGCCCGCGAAGTGGATCGCAACCTGGTGAACATCCGCGACCTGTCGGTGCAGTCGGCTACCGGCGCGAATCAGACCAGTGCGGCGAGCAATGAGCTGTCGCGTCTGGCGCTGGACCTGAACAACATGGTTGGGCGCTTCAGCCTGTAACAACATTTACCTTGAAGTAAATGAACTCTCTGTGGCGAGGGAGCTTGCTCCCGCTCGGCTGCGCAGCAGTCGCAATCCAGCCACTGCGTCTGCTCTGAGAAAACCGTAGCGTCTGATTTTTGGGGGCGCTGCGCACCTCAGCGGGAGCAAGCTCCCTCGCCACAGGCATCACATGCCGCACCGCCTGTGTGATCACGCTGTAAAAAGCTTTTTGACAGCATCACATTTCAACAGGTTAGAATCGCTGGCACGCAGACTGCATGGTCAGTTTGTGCCCGTCTTTACGCTTCTGGAGTACTGCCTTTGAATGCGACGACCATCAACAGCCTGTTCTTGATCGGCGCGTTGCTGGTAGGTGCGAGCATTCTCGTCAGCTCACTCTCTTCCCGTCTCGGCATCCCCATTCTGGTGATCATTCTCGCGGTCGGCATGACCGCCGGGGTCGATGGCGGCGGGATCATTTTCGATAACTACCCGACGGCCTATCTGGTCGGCAACCTCGCGCTCGCGGTGATCCTGCTCGACGGTGGCTTGCGTACCCGGGTCTCGAGTTTCCGCGTGGCCTTGTGGCCGGCGCTGTCGCTGGCGACGGTCGGGGTGTTGATCACCACCGGGCTGACCGGCATGGCCGCCGCGTGGCTGTTCGACCTGAACCTGATCCAGGGCCTGCTGATCGGCGCCATCGTCGGCTCCACCGATGCGGCGGCGGTGTTCTCGCTGCTCGGCGGCAAGGGCCTCAACGAACGGGTGACCGCCAGCCTGGAAATCGAATCCGGTAGCAACGACCCAATGGCGGTGTTTCTCACCGTGACCCTGATCGACATGCTCGCCAGCGGCCAGACCGGCCTGCACTGGAGCCTGTTGATCCACCTGATCCGCGAGTTCGGCATCGGTGGCGTGATCGGTCTGGGTGGCGGCTGGCTGATGCTGCAACTGGTCAACCGGATCAACCTTGCCACCGGCCTGTACCCGATTCTGGTGATCGCCGGCGGCCTGGTGGTGTTCGCCCTGACCAACGCCTTGCACGGCAGCGGTTTCCTCGCGGTGTACCTGTGCGGTCTGGTGATCGGCAACCGCCCGGTGCGCAGCCGCCACGGCATTCTGCACATGCTCGACGGCATGGCGTGGCTGGCGCAGATCGGCATGTTCCTCGTGCTGGGGCTGCTGGTCACCCCACATGATTTGCTGCCCATCGCCCTGCCCGCCCTCGGCCTGGCGCTGTGGATGATTCTGTTCGCCCGGCCGTTGTCGGTACTGGTCGGACTGCTGCCGTTCAAGGCGTTCCATGGCCGCGAGAAAGCGTTTATTTCCTGGGTCGGCCTGCGCGGCGCGGTCCCGATCATTCTGGCGGTGTTCCCGTTGATGGCCGGGCTGCCGGATGCGCAGCTGTACTTCAATCTCGCGTTCTTCATCGTGCTGGTGTCGCTGCTGGTGCAGGGCACGAGCCTGCCGTGGGTCGCCAAACTGTTGAAGGTGACGGTACCGCCGGAGCCTGCACCGATCTCCCGTTCCGCGCTGGAAGTGCACGTCACCAGCGAGTGGGAACTGTTCGTTTACAAGCTCGGCGCCGAGAAATGGTGCATCGGCTCGCCCCTGCGTGAACTGAAAATGCCCGAAGGCACACGCATCGCCGCCCTGTTTCGTGGTCAGCAACTGCTCCATCCGTCGGGTAGTACGGTGCTGGAAGTCGATGATTTGCTGTGTGTGATCGGCCATGAACACAACCTTCCCGCCCTCGGCAAACTGTTCAGCCAAGCGCCGCAACGTGGCCTGGATCTGCGTTTCTTCGGCGACTTTGTGCTCGAAGGAGACGCCCAGCTTAAAGCGGTTGCAGCGCTTTACGGGTTGCCGGCCGAGGGCATTGATCCAGACATGACCCTGGGCGCGTTCATTGCCCACAAGGTCGGTGGTGCACCGATCGTTGGCGACCAGGTGGAGTGGAACAACACCCACTGGACGGTCGCGGTCATGGACGGGAACAAGATCGGCAAAGTGGGCGTCAGATTCCCCGAAGGAAGTCGCCCGGGTCCCGGTCTCTTCCTCTAAACTGCGTCCACTCTCACTTGCTTGACCGGTCTCTATGCCTACCCTGCGCTCCTTCTTTTTCGCGGCCCTGCTGGGCCTGAGTCTTTCCGTCGGCCCGCTGTACGCCGCCGAACCGCCGTCCAGCGAAGCCGTGCAGGCCAGCCTGGACAAACTCGCCGACAGCAAACTGCCGGATGCCGATAAAAAGGCCCTGCAAACGGTCCTGCAAACCACGCTCAATCAGCTCAACAGCCGGCGTGATTACGACCAGAAGCTGATCGACCTCAAGCAGCAACTGGCGACCGCACCGCGGCAAACCATCGAGAACACCCGCGAACTGACGCGCCTCAAGGCTACGGCGGTGGTACCGGTAGCGCAGCGTTTCCCCAAAGAGTCGATCCAGCAACTGGAGCAGATCCTCACTGATCGCTCGACCCAGCAAAGCGATCTGCAAAAAGCCCTGGCCGATGCCAACAGCCTGATCATCACCGCCCAGACCCGCCCCGAGCGCGCTCAGGCGGAGATTTCCAGCAGCCAGACGCGCATTCAGCAGATCAACAACATCCTCAAGTCAGGCAAGGACGCGGGCAAGACAGTCAGTGCCGAGCAGCGCGATCAGTTGAACGCCGAGCTCGCCGCGCTGAACGCGCTGATCCCGCTGCGCCGTCAGGAGTTGGCCGGCAACAGCCAGTTGCAGGATCTGGGCAACAGTCAGCATGACCTGCTCTCGGAGAAGTCCGACCGCCTCGACCGCGAGATTCAGGAACTGCAGACGCTGATCAACCAGAAGCGTCTGGCGCAGTCTCAGGAAACCGTTACCCAACAATCGATCGAGGCACAAAAGGCCGGCGGCAGCAGCCTGCTCGCCACCGAAAGTTCGGCCAACCTCAAGCTCTCCGACTATCTGCTCAAAAGCACCGACCGCCTCAACGAAGTCACCCAGCAGAACCTGCAGACCAAACAGCAGCTCGACAGCCTGACGCAAAGCGACTCGGCCCTCGACGAGCAGATCAACGTGCTCAAGGGCAGCCTGCTGCTGTCGAAGATTCTCTATAAGCAGAAGCAGGCGTTGCCGCGACTCAAGGTTGACCGGGATCTGGCGGACCAGATCGCCGACATTCGCCTGTATCAGTTCGAAGTCAGCCAGCAGCGCGAACTGCTGAGCAATCCGGCAACCTACGTCGACAACCTGCTCTCCACCCAACCGCCCGAGCAAGTCACCCCGCAACTGCGCAAGAGCCTGATGGAACTGGCCAACACCCGCGCCGACCTGCTGGAGCGTCTGAACCGCGAACTGAGCGCGGTGCTCAACGAATCGATCACCCTGCAACTCAACCAGAAACAACTGCTGAGTACCGCGCAAAGCCTGCGCGCGACCCTCGACGAGCAGATGTTCTGGATTCCCAGCAACAAGCCGCTGGACATGGAATGGATACGCGGCGTGCCGGAACGGCTCAAACGCCAGATCGACACCCTGCCGCTGGCTTCGAGCCTGAGCGAGCTGACCGACGGCCTGACCCAGCGTCCGCTGTTGTTCCTGCCGCTGGCCTTGCTGATCGGCGCCCTGCTGTGGCGGCGCAAGGCGCTGTATGCGCGGTTGAACAAGGTTCACCAGGACATCGGTCACTTCAAGCGTGACAGCCAGTGGCACACGCCGCAGGCGATCCTGATCAACATTCTGCTGGCGATGCCGGTCGCTCTTGGCCTGGCGCTGTGCGGTCTGGCCTTGCAGATCGACGCCCGCGGACAGAACGCCAACATGGGCGCGGCGCTGCTGCAAATGGGGCAGGCGTGGCTGGTGTTCTACACCGCTTACCGGATTCTCTCGCCGGGCGGCGTGGCCGAGTTGCACTTCCGCTGGGACAAGCCGCAGGTCGAGTTCCTCCAGGGCTGGATCCGGCGCCTCGGGCTGGTGGTGATGGCGCTGGTGACTGTGGTAGCCGTCGCCGAACTGCAACCGGCGGCGCTGGCCGACGACGTGCTCGGCATGCCGGTGGTGCTGACCTGCTACGCGCTGATGGCGTGGTTGCTCAGCCGTCTGCTGATCAGCAGCCCGGCCCACGAAAACACTTCGCTGTTCCGCAAGGCCGTCGGCGTGATGTTCACCGTGCTGCCGATCGCCCTGTTCGTCGCGGTGTGCTTCGGCTATTACTACACCGCGCTGAAACTCAGCGACCGATTGATCAACACCCTGTACCTGCTGATGTTCTGGCTGGTGATCGAAGCCACGTTCGTCCGTGGTCTGGCGGTCGCCGCACGACGTCTGGCCTACCAGCGCGCCCTGGCCAAGCGTCAGGCCGCCAAAGAGGCCGGCGACGGCGAAGCGGTGATCGAAGAGCCGACGCTGGACATCGAAAAGGTCAACGAACAGTCGCTGCGTCTGATCCGTCTGGCGCTGCTCGGCGGCTTCATCGCCGCGCTGTACTGGGTCTGGGCTGACCTGATTTCGGTGTTCTCGTACCTCGACAACATCACCCTCTACGAATACACCAGCGGCACCGGCGCCAACATGAGCATGGTGCCGATCAGCATCGGCGACATGCTCGGTGCGCTGATCATCATCGGCATCACCTTCGCCCTGGCGCGCAACCTGCCGGGTCTGCTCGAAGTGTTCGTGCTGTCAAAACTCAACCTGGCCCAGGGCAGTGCCTACGCGACCACGACGCTGCTGTCCTACGTGATCGCCGGCGTCGGCTTCGTCTCCACCTTGTCGACCCTCGGCGTGAGCTGGGACAAGTTGCAATGGCTGGTGGCGGCGCTGTCGGTGGGCCTTGGTTTCGGTATGCAGGAGATCTTCGCGAACTTCATCTCCGGCATCATGATCCTGTTCGAGCGCCCGGTGCGGATCGGCGACACCATCACCATCGGCAACCTGTCCGGCACCGTGAGCAAGATCCGTATCCGCGCCACGACCATTACCGACTTCGACCGCAAGGACATCATTGTCCCGAACAAGACGTTCATCACCGGGCAACTGATCAACTGGTCGCTGACCGACACCATCACCCGGGTCACGCTGAAACTCGGCGTGGATTACGGCTCCGACCTGGATCTGGTCAAGGAACTGCTGCTCAAGGCCGCCCGGGAAAACCCGCGCGTGCTCAAGGAACCCGAGCCGCACGTGTACTTCCTCAACTTCGGCGAAAGCACCCTCGATCACGAATTGCGCATGCACGTGCGTGACCTCGGTGACCGTAACCCGGTGATCGACGAAGTGAACCGCTTCATCAACCGCGAATTCAAGAAGCAGCACATCAACATCTCGTTCCGCCAGATGGAGGTCTACCTGAAGAACCTCCACGGTCAGGAATACAAGTTGGTGCCGGTTGAAGCGGAAACCAAAACCATCGTCCCGATCGGCGCGGAGCAAAAGCCGCTGCAAGAGCCGCCGCCCACCAAACTCGACTAACCGGTCTAATCCCAGCAGAATGCTCGGACATTCTGCTGGAGCCGGCCCTTGAAAGCCCTCGACGAACTGACCTTCGACAATCGCTTCGCCCGCCTGGGTGATGCGTTCTGCGCCCATGTGCTGCCCGAGCCGATCGACAACCCGCGTCTGGTCGTCGCCAGCCCGGCGGCGCTGGCCCTGCTCGATCTCGACCCGGCAACCGCGCAAACCCAGGAGTTTGCCGAACTGTTCGGCGGCCACAAGCTGTGGGCCGATGCCGAGCCTCGGGCGATGGTCTATTCCGGGCACCAGTTTGGCGGCTACACACCGCAACTGGGCGACGGTCGAGGCCTGTTGCTGGGCGAGGTCTACAACAACGCTGGCGAGCACTGGGACCTGCACCTCAAGGGCGCCGGGCAGACGCCGTTTTCGCGCATGGGTGATGGCCGCGCGGTGTTGCGCTCATCGATCCGTGAGTTCCTCGCCTCCGAAGCGCTGCACGCACTGAACATCCCGTCTTCACGAGCAGCCTGCGTGATCGGCTCCGACACCCCGGTGTGGCGCGAAAAGCAGGAACGCGCGGCGATGGTGCTGCGCCTGGCGCCGAGCCATATCCGCTTCGGCCACTTCGAATATTTCTACTACACCAAGCGTCCCGAGCAGCAGAAGCAGCTCGGCGAGCACGTGCTGGCGATGCATTTCCCCGAGTGTCTGGAACAACCGGAACCGCATCTGGCGATGTTCCGCGAAATCGTCGAGCGCAATGCCGAACTGATCGCCAAGTGGCAGGCCTACGGCTTCTGCCACGGGGTGATGAACACCGACAACATGTCGATCCTCGGCATCACCTTCGACTTCGGCCCGTTCGCCTTCCTTGACGATTTCGACGCCAATTTCATCTGCAACCACTCCGATGATCAGGGCCGTTACTCGTTCAGCAATCAGGTGCCGATCGGCCAGTGGAACCTCAGCGCCCTGGCCCAGGCCCTGACGCCGTTCATCAGCGTCGAAGCCCTGCGCGAAACCCTCGGTTTGTACCTGCCACTGTTCCAGGCGCACTACCTCGACCTGATGCGCCGTCGCCTCGGTCTCACCACGGCCGAAGAGGATGACCAGCAACTGGTGGAAAACCTGCTGCAACTGATGCAGAACAGCGGCGTTGATTACACGTTGTTCTTCCGTCGCCTCGGTGAAGATTCCGCCGAGCAGGCCGTCGCCCGTTTGCGCGACGATTTTGTCGACATGAAGGGCTTTGATGCCTGGGGCGAACGCTACGTCGCCCGGGTTGCCCGTGATGGCGACGCTGATCAGGCACAGCGCCGCACGCGGATGCATGCGGTCAATCCGTTGTACATCCTGCGCAATTATCTGGCGCAAAAAGCCATCGATGCGGCTGAGCAAGGCGATTACTCAGAGGTACGCCGGCTGCATGCGGTGCTGAGCAAGCCGTTCGACGAGCAACCGGGGATGGAGGGTTATGCCGAGCGGCCGCCGGAGTGGGGCAAGCATTTGGAAATTAGTTGTTCGTCGTGAGTGCCAGCGCCTCATCTTGATAAACAGTTCGTACGGCACCAGATAAGTTGTACGAACCGCTGAACTCAACGAGCCGAACATGACCAGCCCACTCCTTATCCCCTGCCCTTCCTGCAACGGCCTCAACCGCATCCCGGCCGAGCGCCTCGCGGACCAGCCTAAATGCGGGCGCTGCAAATCCGACGTGCTGTTGAGCAAGCCGTTCGACCTCAAGCAAGGCGACTACGCCAGCCAGATCAAGGGTGATCTGCCGCTGTTGGTGGACGTGTGGGCGGACTGGTGCGGGCCGTGCAAGTCGTTTGCGCCGGTGTTCGAGCAGGCGGCGGCGCAACTGGCGGGCAAATGCCGACTGGCCAAGCTCGATAGCGAGGCCAATCAGCAGTTGTCGGCGCAGTTGGGGATTCGTTCGATACCGAGCCTGATTTTGTTCAGGAATGGGCGGGAAGTGGCGCGCCAGAGCGGGGCGTTTCCGTTGCCACAGTTGATGGCGTGGCTGCGTAGCCAGGGCATCTGAAACACCACAAGCCCCTGTAGGAGTGAGCCTGCTCGCGATGGCGTCGTTGCAATCAACAGAGATGTTGAATGTGACGGACTCATCGCGAGCAGGCTCACTCCTACAATTGGAACTGTGCAATTCGCGGTATCAGGCGTCTTCGAGCAAGTTATGCAGCTCGACGAATTGCTGCGTCAGCTTGTGCCGGGGGTCGAGGTGGATCAGCGGCGTGCTGGCCTGGTGCGACTCACGCATGCGCACCGAACTGCTCAGATACACCGGCAGCACCGGCAAGCCTTCAGCAATCAACTCATCGAGCATCTGCTGCGGCAGGCTGGCCCGGGCCTGGAACTGGTTGACCACGATGCCTTCGACTTCCAGACCTTCGTTGTGGTCTTCCTTCAACTCTTCGATCTCCGCCAGCAGCCCGTACAGCGCCTGCCGCGAGAAGCTGTCGCAATCGAAGGGAATCAGCACACGATCGGCGGCAATCAGTGCCGACACCGCATAAAAATTCAGGGCCGGCGGGGTGTCGAGGTAGATCCGGTCGTAATCTTCCGACAACTCGTCCAGCAACTTACGCAGCTTGTTGATCTTGTGCTTGGCCTCCAGCTTGGGCTGCAGATCGGCCAGTTCGGCGGTCGCGGTGATGATGTGCAGGTTGTCGAACGGGGTTTCGTAGATGTCGGCCTGGTTCTTCTTCGAAAACGGCCCTGAAGACAGGGTCTGCTTGAAGAAGTCGGCGATGCCCATCGGTATGTCGTTCCCGGTGAGCCCCGTCAGATACTGAGTGGAATTGGCCTGGGCATCGAGATCCACCAACAGCGTGCGATAGCCCTCGCTGGCACTGACCGCCGCCAGATTGCAGGCAATGCTGGATTTGCCCACGCCACCTTTCTGATTGAACACCACGCGCCGCATGACAAAACCTCCGTGTATCAAAGAATGACCGAGTGTAGATGCGTGCGGGTTGGCTTCGCTACCTTCATGGACACGGACTACAAGGTCAGGTGCAAATATCCCCATGGCAACGGGGCAAAAACTGCCAGTAATCGCCGAGATGCCCGACAGACAAACTTCCGCCAATATGGACAATGGCCGATTAACATTTTTTCCACGAACCAGCCGGTACATTTAACTGCGCAAAATGTAACCAGCATTTGCTACACACTCATCGCACCGGGATAATGCGCGCCACCCGAACGTCAGGCGCCACGCCGCGTCCGGTAACGTCAGCACAGCCCGGCTGCGGCTTTGGCGACTCAACGCGTCAATACAAGCCCGCAGGGGCGGGATAAATGTCCGTGATCAACTTCAACATCGCCCAATGGCGCGCGTGGGCCCCGGGGCTCGACAGCGTGGACGCCTGGCAGGCCTGGAGCCGACAACCGGTCGTGCTCCAGAGCAGCGATGCCGCGCCCGATGTGTCGTTCCTGCCAGCCATGCAGCGCCGGCGCCTCAGCCGCCTGGCGCGGATGGCGTTCAGTGTCGGCTGGCCGCTGGCCGACGGACGGGAGAACCTGCCGCTGGTGTTTGTTTCGCGGCACGGCGAAACCCCGCGCACCTTTGAAATCCTCAGTGACCTGGCCAAGGACGAGCCGTTATCACCGACCCAGTTCAGCCTGTCGGTGCACAACGCCATTATCGGCCTGTGGTCGATCATGCGCGGCGAAACCAGCGAAATGACGGCCCTCGCGGCAGCCGGCGATGGTCTGGAGCACGGCATGCTCGAAGCCGCGGCCCTGCTCGACGAAGGCGCTCCGGCGGTGCTGCTGGTGATCACCGAAGAACAGCCACCGCAGGCTTACTCACAGTGGATCGACGATGTGCCCTTCCCCTATGCGGTCGGCCTGCTGCTCACCCCGGGTACCGACTGGCGGCTGACCCTGAACAGCGGCCCCGAAGCACTGTCCAAAGCGCACTGGCCGCATGCGCTGAATCTGTTGCGAACCCTGCTCGGTCAGCAAACCCATTGCCAACATGCCTGGAAAAATCGTGTATGGACCTGGCAACGCAACCCGTGACCGAGAAAAACCGCGACGCCTACTACTGGCGCCTGCTGGCCACCGCCGCAAGTTTTGCGCTGTTCGGGCTGGGCGGGCTGTGCCTGCGCCTGCTGGTGTTTCCGCTGCTCGGTTGCCTGCCCGGGGATGCGTTGAAACATCGTCAGCGCGCGCGGCAGACCGTCAGTCAGCTGTTCTGGTTTTTTGTGCGATTCATGGCCCGGAGCGGCGTGCTGACCTACGACATTCAAGGGGCCGAACGCCTGGGCCGCCCCGGGCAGATGATCATCGCCAACCACCCGTCGCTGATCGATGTGGTGTTCCTGATCGGTCTGGTGCGCCAGGCCAACTGCGTGGTGAAGAAAACCCTGTGGGAAAACCCTTTCACCCGTGGCCCGCTGCGCAGCACCGAATACATCAGCAATGACGGCAGCATGGACATGCTCGACGCTGCCGCCCAATCCCTGCAAAACGGCCAGACCCTGATCATTTTCCCCGAGGGTACCCGCACCCGGCCGGGGCGGGCACCGGCCTTTCATCGGGGGGCCGCGGCGATTGCCCTGCGCGGTGCGAAAATCGTTACCCCGGTGGTCATCAAGGTCAACCCGACCACCCTGACCAAGGCCGAACCCTGGTATCGGATCCCTCACCGCCGCGTGCACTTCAGTTTTCGTGTCGGGGCCGATATAGACCCACAGACTTACGCAACGCAAGGTCCGGCTCCGCAGGCCTCGCGCAAGCTCAACGATTATTTGCACTCTTACTTCATTAAGGAGCTCGCCGAAGATGAGCGATCTGAATAACCCTGGCCTGGTGCGCGACATCAAACTGCTGATCATCGATGCCCTGGGCCTCGAAGACATCAGCGTCGACGATATCGGCGACGAGCAGACGCTGTTCGGCGAAGGCCTGGGCCTGGATTCTGTCGACGCGCTGGAACTGGGTCTGGCCATCCAGAAAAAATACGGCATCAAGATCGACGCCGACGCCAAAGACACCCGTAACCACTTCACCAACGTGGCGAGCCTTGCGGCGTTCGTCACGGCAAAACAGGCAGCTTGAGACCGGACCATGCAAACTCGTGACGACATTTTCAACACCTTGCGCGATGCCTTGGTCGAGCTGTTCGAACTGGATCCGGCGCGTATCAGCCTGGAATCCAATCTGTATCAGGATCTGGAAATCGACAGCATCGACGCGGTCGACCTGATCGATCACATCAAACGCCAGACCGGCAAGAAAATCGCCGCCGAAGAATTCAAGTCGGTGCGCACCGTCGGTGACGTGGTCGAGGCGGTCTACCGTCTGGTTCAACCGGCCGCATGAGCCGATTGATCGGCCTCGGCCTGCTGCTGGCGGGCCTGCTGTACCCCTTTGCGGTGTATTTCGGCATGGAGCACTTCGCCCCGTGGCAGTTCGGGCTGCTGCTGGGCAGCCTGTGGCTGGCGCGCGCGCTGACCGGCGAGCGCAAGCCCGGCAGTCTGTGGATGGCCTGCGTGGCGATCGTTTTCTGCGTGATGCTGGCGCTGTTCGACAGCCCGCTGTTGCTGCGCTGGTACCCGGTGCTGATCAGCGGCTTCATGCTGGCGCTGTTCAGCCTGAGCCTGAAATGGGGCCCGCCGATGGTCGAGCGCCTGGCGCGAATCCGCGAGCCGCAACTGCCGCCCGAGGCGATCCGCTACACCCGCCAGGTCACCGTGGCCTGGAGCGTGTTTTTCTTCTGCAACGGTTTGTGCGCCGCCCTCCTGACCCTGTGGGCGCCGCTGAATTGGTGGATGTTGTACACCGGCCTGATCTCCTACGGATTGATCGGCCTGATGTTTGCCATTGAATGGCTGATACGACAACGGGTAAGAGGCCGTAAATGAACTGGATAAAACTTGAGCACCTGTTGCTCAAGGCCCTGCCGGGGCGAGTGATCACCGACACCCCGGCCCTCGACCACGCGCAACTGCGCGAGCAGGCGCTGAGCATTGCCGCCGGCCTGCAGGCACGTGGCGTGCAGCGTATGGCAGTGCATCTGGAAGATGCCGCCGACCTCGCCAGTGCCCTGCTCGGTGCCTGGCGCGCCGGCGTCAGTGTGTTGCTGCCAGCGGACCTGCAGGCGCAGACCCGCCAGCGCTGGTCGAGTGAGGTCGATGTCTGGCTGACCGATCACAGCGCGGATCTTCACTTGAACGATCTGCAGCAGCCAGCCCTGCCTGGCGCTGAACTGGATCTGGACCAGTGCCACCTGAGCCTGTGCACGTCCGGCTCCAGCGGCGAGCCCAAGCGCATCGACAAGACCTTGCGCCAACTGGCCAACGAGGTCGCGGCGCTGGAGCAACTGTGGGGCGCGGATCTCGGTGAGGCGTGGATCATCGGCAGCGTCGCCACCCAGCACATCTACGGTTTGCTGTTCCGCGTGTTGTGGCCGCTGTGCGCCGGGCGCCCATTCGTGCGCAAGCAACTGGCGTTTCCGGAAGACTTGCAACGCGCCAGCCGCGAACACCCGGCCTTCGCCTGGGTCAGCAGCCCGGCGCTGCTCAAACGCATGGGCGATAACCTCGACTGGCCGGCCCTGAGTGCCGTGCGCCGGGTGTTTTCCTCCGGCGGCGCATTGCCGGCAGACGCCGCGCACAGCCTGCAGCAACGTTTACAGCAGTGGCCGACGGAAATCCTCGGCAGCTCGGAAACCGGCGGCATCGCCTGGCGTCAGGGCGCAAGCCTGTGGCAGCCATTCGCCGGGGTTGAACTGAGCCAGGACAGTGACGGCGCCCTGCTGGTCGCCTCACCCTATCTGCCGGCCGGTCATGTCGAACACACCGCCGATGCCGCACGCATCGCCGCCGACGGTCGCTTCGAGCTGCTGGGGCGGCTGGACCGCATCGTCAAACTCGAAGAGAAGCGCATTTCCCTGCCGATGCTGGAACAGGCGCTGATCGCCCACGACTGGGTCGCCGAAGCGCGGCTGGGCGTAGTCCAGGAAAACCGCGCGGTGCTCGGTGCCGTGTTGGTGCTCAGTGAGTCGGGGCTGTTCGCCTTGCGCGAACATGGTCGCCGCAGTCTGACCGAAGCCCTGCGCAAACACCTGAGCCAGCATTGCGAAGCCCTGGCCTTGCCACGGCGCTGGCGTCTGGTGCGGCAACTGCCGCTGAACAGCCAGGGCAAGCTGCCACAGGCCGACATCGACGCGCTGCTGCTGGCGCCACGGCCGAAAGCCCCCGAAGTGCTGGAACAGGTCGAAACCGCGGGCGAGTGGAGCCTGCAACTGGCGGTGCCAGCGGATCTGGCCTACTTCAGTGGCCACTTCCCCAAGGCCCCGGTGTTGCCCGGCGTGGTGCAAGTGGAATGGGCGCTGAAACTCGGTCAGCAGCTGCTGGACCTGCCGGGTAAATTTGCCGGCATGGAAGTGCTGAAGTTCCAGCAACTGGTGCGCCCGGGCGATGAAATCCAGCTGCACCTGCGCTTTGATCGTGAGCGCGGCAAACTGTATTTCGCCTACCGTAACGACACGGCCACCTGCTCCAGCGGACGGATTCTTTTGGAGCCAAGTCATGCATAACCTGTGGCGAGGGAGCTTGCTCCCGCTGGGCTGCAAAGCGGCCCCAAAACTACTCGGCACACCACCGAGTGCGAGTGCTTCGCACTCGAGCGGGAGCAAGCTCCCTCGCCACAAAGATTGTGTGAGCCGGGGTGAGAACCATGCATAGCCCTTGCGCCGTGATCCCGGTCTACAACCACGAAACCGCGATCAGCACCGTGGTTGACGCCCTGCTCGCCCAAGAGCTGCCGTGCATTCTGGTGGACGACGCCAGCAGCCCGTCCTGCGCACGAGTGCTGGACGCCCTGGCTGAACGCGACAACGTGCACTTGGTGCGCCTGACCCTCAATCAGGGCAAGGGTGGCGCGGTGATGACCGGCCTGCGCGAAGCGGCGCACCTGGGGTTCAGCCATGCCTTGCAGGTCGACGCTGACGGCCAGCATGACCTGCAGGACGTCGCCCGTTTCGTCGAAGAATCGCGCGCGCATCCTCAAGCGCTGATCTGCGGTTACCCGCTGTTCGACGACAGCGTGCCCAAGGGCCGTTTGTATGCGCGCTACCTGACCCACGTGATGGTCTGGATCAACACGCTGTCGCTGCAGATCCGCGATTCGATGTGCGGCTTTCGCGTGTATCCACTGGCCCCGACCCTGGCGTTGATCGACTCGGCACGGATCGGCAAGCGCATGGATTTCGACTCGGACATCCTGGTGCGCCTGTCGTGGCGCAATCAGCCGATGCGCTGGCTGCAAACCAGCGTGCATTACCCGCTGGACGGCGTGTCGCACTTCCGTCTGTTTCACGACAACGCGCTGATTTCCAGCATGCACACCCGGTTGTTCTTCGGCATGTTGCTGCGCCTGCCGCTGATCCTCTGGCGCCGGTGGCGAACATGAGCGTCGAGAGCGACAACAAGCACTGGGCCGACCGCGAAGAGCGCGGCAGTTTCCTGCTGATGAAATTCACCGCGCTGGCCGCCAAAGTCCTTGGCCGGCGCCTGCTGAGTCCGTTGCTGTACGGCATCGTTCTGTACTTTTTCCTGTTCGGTCGCACCGCCCGCCACAGCACCTGGCAGTACCAGCAACGACTGGCCGACTGGAGCCAGCGCGACGATTTGCGCCCGAGCCACTGGCGGGTGTTCGGCCAGTTCATGGCGTTCGCCGATTCACTGCTCGACAAGCTCGACGTGTGGAACGGCAAAATCCGCATCGAGCAGATCGAAATCATCGACCCGGCGCTGTTGCGCAATCAGCTGCGCGGCCAGCGTGGGCAACTGCTGGTCGGCGCGCACCTGGGCAACCTCGAAGTGTGCCGGGCGCTGGCGGAGATCGGCGAAAAAGTCACCATGAACGTGCTGGTGCACACCAAGCACGCCGAGCAGTTCAACCGATTGCTCGGCGAGGCCGGGGCGACCAACCTGCGCCTGATTCAGGTCAGCGAACTGGACCCGGTGATCATGCTGCAACTGCACGAACGCCTGGAGCGCGGCGAGTGGCTGGCGATTGCCGGCGACCGTGTGCCGCTGCACGGCGGGCGCAGCGTCACCGTCGACTTTCTCGGCCACCCGGCACCGTTCCCGCAGGGGCCGTGGCTGCTGGCTGGGCTACTCAAATGCCCGGTCAATCTGTTGATGTGCCTGAAACAACCGGACGGCCACTATCGCCTGACCCTCGAGCCGTTTGCCGACAGCGTGACGTGGACACGTCGCGAGCGCGAACAGGTCATTCATCAGTGGGCCACCCGTTATGCGCAGCGCCTGAGTCACTATTGCCTCGAAGCCCCGCACCAATGGTTCAACTTTTACCCTTTCTGGAAGACCGATGACGACGCCAACCCATGAGCCGGTAACCTTCGGCGAACGCCCTTTGCGCATCGAAGACGTGCTGGCCCTGGCCAACCGTCAGGCGCCCGTGCAGTTGCAGAGCGACGCCGATTACCGTGAGCGCATCGCCAAGGGCGCGCGGTTTCTCGACTCGCTGCTGGACAAGGAAGGCGTGATCTATGGCGTGACCACCGGTTACGGCGATTCCTGCGTGGTTGCGGTGCCGCTGCATCACGTCGAGGCGCTGCCGCGTCATCTCTACACCTTCCACGGTTGCGGATTGGGCAAACTGCTCGACGCCCAGGCCACCCGCGCCGTGCTGGCCGCACGTTTGCAGTCGCTGTGCCACGGCGTGTCCGGGGTGCGCATTGAACTGCTGGAGCGCCTGCAAGAGTTCCTCGAACACGACATCCTGCCGCTGATTCCCGAAGAAGGCTCGGTGGGCGCCAGCGGCGACCTGACGCCGCTGTCCTACGTCGCCGCGACCCTGTCCGGCGAGCGCGAAGTGATGTTCCGTGGGGAACGCCGACAAGCGGCCGACGTGCATCGCGAACTCGGCTGGACGCCATTGGTGCTGCGCCCGAAAGAAGCGCTGGCCTTGATGAACGGCACGGCAGTGATGACTGGCCTTGCCTGTCTTGCCTACGCCCGCGCCGACTACCTGCTGCAACTGGCCACACGCATCACCGCGCTCAACGTGGTCGCGCTGCAAGGCAATCCGGAACACTTCGACGAACGCCTGTTCGCCGCCAAACCGCACCCGGGGCAGATGCAGGTCGCCGCGTGGCTGCGCAAGGATCTGGCGATCGACGCGCCGACCGCGCCGCTGCATCGCCTGCAGGATCGCTACTCGCTGCGTTGCGCCCCACACGTGCTCGGCGTGCTGGCCGACAGCCTGAGCTGGCTGCGTTCGTTCATCGAAACCGAACTCAACAGCGCCAACGACAACCCGATCATCGACGCCGAAGCCGAGCGCGTGCTGCACGGCGGGCACTTCTACGGCGGGCACATCGCGTTCGCCATGGACAGCCTGAAAAACCTCGTGGCCAACGTGGCCGACCTGCTCGACCGACAACTCGCGCTGCTGGTCGACGAGCGCTACAACCATGGTTTGCCGAGCAACCTGTCCGGCGCCCCGGCGGATCGCGCCATGATCAACCACGGCTTCAAGGCCGTGCAGATCGGCACCAGCGCCTGGACCGCCGAAGCCCTGAAAAACACCATGCCGGCCAGCGTGTTCTCGCGCTCCACCGAGTGCCACAACCAGGACAAGGTGAGCATGGGCACCATCGCCGCCCGCGACGCGATCCGCGTGCTGGAGCTGACCGAACAGGTCGCCGCTGCCACGTTGCTCGCGGCTAACCAAGGTGTGTGGCTGCGCGGTCGCGATCAGGATGCGCGACCGCTGCCGCCCGCTCTGGCCGCCATGCACGAAGCACTGGGCAAAGACTTCCCGCCGGTCATCGAAGACCGTGCGCTGGAAGGCGAACTGCGCCTGTGCCTGCAACGCATCGCCGAGCAACACTGGAGGCTGCATGCGTAGCGCCGGAGTCCTGCACGCCGACACGGAAATCCTCGTGCCGTTCTTCGACGTCGACACGATGCATGTGGTCTGGCACGGGCACTACGTCAAATACCTGGAAGTGGCGCGCTGCGCGCTGCTCGACCAGATCGGCCACAACTACACGCAGATGTCCGAGTCCGGTTATGCATGGCCGATCATCGACCTGCAACTGCGTTATGTGCGTGGCGCGGTGTTCGGCCAGCGCTTGAACGTGCGCGCCAGCCTGGTGGAATGGGAGAACCGGCTGAAGATCAATTACCTGATCACCGACCTGCAGACCGGCGAACGCCTGACCCGCGCCAGCTCGGTGCAAGTGGCGGTCGAGATCAGCAGCCGCGAGATGCAATTGGCCTCACCCAAAGTGTTCACCGATGCGGTGGAAAGGATGCTGCGATGAACCTGATCTGCAAATGCCTCGGTGCGTTGGCACTGCTCGCTGTCTCAAGCCTGGCCAACGCCTTCGATCTGCAACAGCTCAGCGAGCAACTGGCGAAACCGGACGTGATCCACGGCCAGTTCATCCAGGAGAAACACCTGCGCGCCCTGCCCCAGCCACTGATCAGCAAGGGCAGCTTCGTCCTGGCGAAAAACCATGGCCTGCTCTGGTTGCTCAAGACCCCGCTGCAGCAGGACTACCGCATCACCGCCAACGGCATCGCCCGCCGTGACGGCAACGGCTGGCAGATGCTGCCGAACAAGAGCGCCGGGGCCGAGCAGAACCGCTTGTTTCTCGCCGTGCTGCAAGGTGACAGCAGCGGCCTGCAACGGGATTTCGAGCTGGCCCTGAGCGGCGACGCACAGCAATGGAAACTGACCCTGACCCCGCGTTCGGTGCTGCTCAAGCAAGTGTTCAACCAAATCAATATCGACGGCGGTGCGCTGGTACAGACCATCGAACTGCTGGAAACCCAGGGCGACAGCACCGTGCTGCGCATGCAGGACAGCACCGCAAGCCAGCCGTTGAGCGACACGGAGCAACATGACTTTGCCGAGTGAACGCAGGCTGCCGTGGCTGTTCCTGATCCTGCTGCTGGCGGTCGTCGCGCTGGCCGGTTGGCAGTGGCGCGACGGTGCGCCGCTGTCGGCCAACCTCATGGAACTGGTGCCCGGCACTCACCCTGACGCCCTCGAACTGCGTGCCGAACAGCGCATGCAGGAGCCGCTCAACCGGGAAATGCTGGTGCTGGTCGGCCATACCGATCGCCAGCAAGCGGTCGTCATGGCCCAGACCCTGGGCGAGCAATGGCAAGCCAGCGGCCTGTTCGAAAAGGTTCAGTGGAATCTGCAAGCCGACCTCCCGGCCCTGCGCACGCAACTGCTGCAAGGGCGGCTGGCGATGCTCTCGGCGGATGACCGGCAACTGCTGACCGAGCACCCCGATGCGTTTATCCAGCAACGGGTGCAGGCATTGTTCGACCCGTTCAGCGGTTTCAGTCTGGTGCCGAGCCAGGACGACTGGCTGGGCCTCACCGGACGCATCCAGAACAGCCAGCCGAAACACGGCGCGGTGCAACTGGACATCGGCAGCGGAACACTGGTCGCCGATGCCGACGGCAAGAGCTGGGTGCTGCTGCGCGCGCGCACCACCGGCAATGCCTTCGACATGAACCTGCCACTGAAAGTGGCGGACCTGCTCCAGCACAGTCGCGAGCAGGCGGCGAAAGCCGACGTGCAACTGCTGGCCGCCAGCGGTCTGCTCTACGCCGCCAACGGTCAGCAGCAAGCTACCCGCGAAATGACCTGGGTCGGCGGCGGCGCCACCCTCGGCATTTTGCTGTTGCTGCTGTTGGCGTTTCGCCGCTGGCGGGTGTTGCTGGCGTTCGTGCCGGTGCTGGTGGGCATGCTGTTCGGCGCGGTGGCCTGCGTGGCGTTGTTCGGCCACATGCATGTGATGACGCTGGTGCTCGGCTCCAGCCTGATCGGCGTGGCAGTGGATTACCCTCTGCACTATCTGTCGAAAAGCTGGAGCCTCAAACCGTGGCGCAGTTGGCCGGCATTGCGCCTGACACTCTCCGGGCTGACCTTGAGCCTGATCACCAGCGCCATCGGTTATCTGGCGCTGGCCTGGACGCCATTCCCGGCGCTGACGCAAATCGCGGTGTTCTCCGCCGCCGGATTGCTCGGCGCCTACCTGTCGGCGGTGTGCCTGCTGCCGGCCTTGCTGAAAAACGTTGAGCTGCAGCCGGCGCAATGGCCGCTGCGCCTCGCCGAACGCCTGGTGAAGTTGCGCGAAACCCTGCTCGAACATGTACGCACCCCGGTGCTGCTGGCGCTGCTGATCGCGTTCTGCGCCGGCGGTCTGGTGCAACTGCAAAGCAAGAACGACATCCGCCAATGGGTCGGCGCACCGCAACGGCTGACCGACGAGGCGCAGACCATCGCGCGCATCACCGGCTACCAGCCGACCAGCCAGTTCTTCCTGGTGCGCGGGGCCAATCAGCAGGAGCTGCTGGAGCGCCAGGCCGCGTTGAGCGAACGTCTGCAACAACTGGTCAACCTCGACAAGCTGCAAGGCTATCTGGCCCTCGATCAACTGCTCAGCCCACCGAGCCAGCAACAGCAGGTTCGCGAGGCACTGAGCCAACTGCCGCAGTTCTGGCAGCCATTGCTCGACCTCGGCGTACCGCTCGCCGCGCTGCAATCCGAGTTGCAACAGTTGCAGAACCTGCCTGCCGAGGACATCGACGCCGCGCTGGCGGGCCCCTTGGGCGAACCGTACCGCACGCTGTGGCTCGGCCCGACCGATGATGGCGTGGCGGCGATGACCAGCCTGCAAGGTTTGAACAATCCGTCGCTGCTGCGGGTGCAGGCGCTGGACTTACCGGGAGTGATGCTGGTTGATCGTCTCGGCGAGTTGAACAACGTATTCGCCGCGACCCAGATCAGCGCCGCCGAACTGAAACTCGCCTCCTGTGTATTGATCGTGCTGGTGCTGATCGTGCCGTTCGGCTTCGGCGGCGCCTTGCGCATCGTCGCCCTGCCGCTGCTGGCGGCGCTGTGCAGCCTCGCCAGCCTCGGTTGGCTCGGCCAGCCGCTGACCCTGTTCAGCCTGTTCGGCCTGCTGCTCGTAACGGCGATCAGCGTCGATTACGCGATCCTCATGCGTGAGCAGGTCGGCGGCGCGGCTGTCAGCCTGCTGGGCACCTTGCTGGCGGCGCTGACGACCTGGCTGTCGTTCGGTTTGCTGGCGGTGTCGAGTACGCCGGCGGTGAGCAATTTCGGCCTGTCGGTAAGCCTGGGGCTGGCCTTCAGTTTCATCCTCGCGCCGTGGGCCGGACGTCACGCCCACAGCGCCGCCGTCGCGGAGCCGGCAGCGTGATGGTCGTCGGCTTCTGGCTGATGGCCCTGGCGTTGTTCGCCGTGGCGACCCGTGTCGGCCGGTATTTCGGCCTGATCCCGATCGTCAGCCAGTTGCTCCTGGCAAGCTTCGGTTTGCCGCTGCTGATGTACTTCTGGATCGAACCGGGCTGGCAGCTCAGCGGCGCCGAGCTGATCGCGCCCGTGTGGCTGAAAGACCTCTACAGCCTGAGTTTCGCCTTGTTGCTCGGGCACATCCTCAGCGATGTGATCGACCTGCGTCTGGACCGCCAGAGCGTGAAAATCGCCGTGCCGAGTTTTGCCGTGCCGTTCGCCTGCGGGCTAGCGGTCGCCTGTTGGCTGTTGCCGACGCAACCGTGGCTGAACTCGCTGGCGATCGGCCTGGTGTTCGCGATCACCGCGATCCCGGTGCTGTACCTGTACTTGCGCCACATCGATTACCCGCCCGCCGCCACAAGGCGTCTGGTGCAGACCGCGATCCTGATCGATCTGACCTGCTGGACGCTGTTCGGCCTCGCTCAGGGCAGCCTGCATTTGAGCAGTCTGTTACTGCCACTTGGATTGGCCTGCGTGCCGGTGCTGCTGCATCTGCTCCGTGTGCGTCGACCGCTGACTTACAGCCTCGGCTTCTTCGCGCTGCTGGTACTGACCGAGCACTACAAGCTCAACGCACTGATTTTCGGCATCGGTTACCTGTTGTGCATGGCGCTGCTGAAAGTGCCGTTGGTGCTGCCATTGCCAGCGCTGTGGATGAGCCGCTTGCAGACGTGGATCGCGATCCCGCTGATCCTCACCTTCGGCATCGTGCAGATCGACGTACACAGCGCCCTCGCCAGCCTTGGTGCGCTGCAATGGGTGGCACTGCTGCTGTTGCCGATTGCCAGTAAACTGCTCGGCAACTGGCTCGGTCTGGGCTGGGCCGGCGCGTCGTTCGAAGGCGCCAGCCGCTGGCGCGAAAGCGTGCTGCTGAACATCCGCGGCCTGAGCGAAATCGTCTTTCTCAACCTGTTGCTGCAACAACAGCTCATCAGCCCGGCGCTGTACTTCGCACTGATGCTGATGGGCCTGATCGCGACGCTGTTGCCGGCCCTGATCGGCCTGCATCGCGCGCCCCTGAACTTGCAAAACCCACTGTCCCGGAGCTCACGTGCCAATCGTTGAAATGGAATCCCGTCAGGTCGTGATCATCGGCGCGGGCCCATCCGGGGCCATCGCCGCCGCATTGCTCAAGCGCAAGGGCCACGATGTGCTGGTGATCGAGCGCCAGCATTTTCCAAGGTTTTCCATCGGTGAAAGCTTGCTCAGTCATTGTCTGGATTTCGTCGAAGAGGCCGGCATGCTCGACGCGGTCAACGCCGCCGGATTCCAGCGCAAAACCGGTGCCGCGTTTGCCTGGGGCGAGCGCTACAGCGCCTTCGATTTCGGCGACACCTTCACCGGCGGCAAGCCGACCACGTTCCAGGTGCAGCGCGCCGATTTCGACAAGCTGCTGGCCGATCAGGCAGCGCTGCAAGGTGTCGAGATCCGCTATGGCGACGCCATCGTCCGCGTCGATTTCAACCGCGCCAAACCGCAGCTCGACGTGCTGCGCGAAGACGGCAGCGAGTACCGCATCCAAGCGAATTTCGTGCTCGACGCCAGCGGTTACGGTCGGGTGCTGTCGCGCCTGCTCGATCTGGAAGCACCGTCGAATTTCCCGGTGCGCCAGGCGGTGTTCACCCACGTCGAAGATCACATCGACAACCCGGCCTTCGACCGCGAAAAGATCCTCGTCACCACCCATCCAGAGCATCGCGACATCTGGTTCTGGACGATCCCGTTCAGCCATGGTCGCTGCTCGGTGGGCGTAGTCGCTGCCGCCGAACACTTCAACGGCCGCGATACCGATCTGGATGCCTGCCTGCGCGGTTTCATCGCCGAGACCCCAAGCCTCGCCGGCGTGCTGAACAACGCCGTGTGGGACACCCCGGCGCGCACCCTCGGCGGCTATGCGGCCAACGTCAAAACCCTGCACGGCCCGGGCTTCGCCCTGCTCGGCAACGCGGCGGAATTTCTCGATCCGGTGTTTTCCTCCGGCGTGACCATCGCCATGCGCTCGGCGAGCATGGCTGCCGCCGTCCTGCACCGGCAGTTGCAGGGCGAAACCGTCGACTGGCAGCGCGAGTTCGCCGAGCCGCTCAAACGCGGGGTCGACACCTTCCGTTGCTACGTCGAGGGCTGGTACGCCGGCACCTTCCAGGACGTGATTTTTTATGAAGACAGCCAGGCGGACATTCGCCGGATGATCTGCTCGATCCTCGCCGGTTACGCCTGGGATGAACGCAACCCGTTCGTCAGCGAAGCGCGCCGCCGGTTGAAGATGATTTCCGAACTCTGTGCAAAGGACGCCCCATGAATTACTTGAGCGACAGCTACGTCGAGGAAACCCGCTTCGGCTTCTGGTTCCTGCGCAGCCACACCTGGCAGCACCATGTGTTGCGCGTGGCGATCAACGACCTGCGCGGGCTCTTCAACGAGGCGCTGCCGGCCAATCCGGTGCTGCTGGATGCCGGCTGTGGCCAAGGCAAGTCGTTCCGGTATCTGCGCCAGACCTTCGCGCCACAGCGTTTGATCGGCGTCGATGCCGACCCGCACAGTCTGCAATTGAGCGCCGAAGAAGCAGCGCGGCAAGGCTTTGACGTAGAACTGCTCGGCAGCGACTGCGCGACGCTCAACGTGGCGGACGCCAGTGTCGACCTGCTGTTCTGCCACCAGACCTTTCATCACCTGGTCGAACAGGAAAAAGCCCTCGCCGAGTTCTACCGCGTACTCAAGCCGGGCGGTTATCTGCTGTTCGCCGAGTCCACCGAAGCCTACATTGATACCTGGGTGATCCGCTGGCTGTTCCGCCATCCGATGCAGGTGCAGAAGAGTGCCGCGCAGTACCTGGAGATGATTCGCCAGCAGGGTTTCGAGTTCGGTGAACGCAATGTCTCGTACCCGTATCTGTGGTGGAGCCGGTCGAAGGATTTCGGTTTGCTGGAACGGTTTGGGTTGCGCAAGCCGAAACCGTTTGGCGAGCGCGAGGAAACCTTGGTGAATGTCGTTGCCCGCAAGCCGCTTGAAGGTGGTCTCTGATGCGACACATAACCTGTAGGAGTGAGCCTGCTCGCGATAGCGGTAGGTCAACCAACATGTTTTTCGAATGTGCCACCGTCATCGCGAGCAGGCTCACTCCTACAAGGTTTGTGGTGTGGCTGATGCTGGTGATGTTCGCCCTGCTAAGTGGTTGCGCCAGCCAGGCCCCGCTGCCCGCGAGCAACCCGACTTTGCCCCTGCCGCTGCAACTGCACATCGAACGCCAGCAAGCCGATCAGCGTCAGGACTGGCTGCTGGTGATCCAGCGCGAAGGCCCTGGCATTCGCTGGTCGATGATGGACCCGCTGGGCATTCCTCAGGCCCGTCAGCGACTGATCGACGGGCGCTGGCAGGCCGACGGTCTGCTGCCGCCCAACCCGGAAGCCCGGGAGCTGTTTGCCGCGCTGCTGTTCGCCCTGACCCCGTCCGGCGAGCTGTTGCGCAATTATCCCGCCGCGCAGCAACAGGCTGGGCAACGCTCGCTGCCGCCACGCTGGGCGATCCGTTATGCACAACCGTTGAGCTTCGAATTGAACCTGCCCCAAGGCCCGCACTATCGGGTTTCTCCCCTCGGTGAATCGACGCCATGACTGCCTACCTCAATGCCCTCGGCGTGATCTGCGCCCTAGGCCGCGACAAGCATCAAGTCGCGCAGAATCTGTTTGCCGGTGACTGCTCGGGCATGCGCCGCGAATCCGGCTGGGTCGCCGGGCGCGAACTGCCCGTGGCGGCGGTGCACGGTGAGCTGGCGGCGATCCCGGCCGAACTGGCCGACCAGAGCAGCCGCAACAATCAACTGCTGCTGGAAGCTGCGTTGCAGATTCGCGCTGACATCGAGCGGGCCATCCAGACTTATGGCCGCGAGCGCATCGGTGTGGTGCTCGGCACCAGCACTTCGGGGATCGACGAAGCCAGCCGCGGTCTGGCGCACTACATCCGCGAGCAACAGTTCCCCATCGAGTACGACTATCGGCAACAGGAGCTCGGCGCACCGGCGAATTTTCTGGCCGACTGGCTGCAACTCAGCGGCCCGGCCTACGTGATCTCCACCGCCTGCACCTCTAGCGCCCGGGCCTTAATGAGCGCGCAGCGCCTGCTTGATCTGGGCCTGTGCGATGCCGTGCTGTGCGGCGGGGTCGACAGCCTGTGCAAACTCACGCTCAACGGTTTCAGCGCGCTGGAGGCGGTGTCCGACGAGCGCTGCAATCCGTTCTCGGCCAACCGCAACGGCATCAACATCGGCGAAGCGGCGGTGCTGTTCCTGATGAGCAAGCACCGTGACGGCGGCCCGGCCATCGCCCTGCTCGGCGCCGGTGCCAGCTCCGACGCGCACCACATTTCCGCCCCGGAACCGAGCGGCCGCGGCGCCCTGCAAGCGATGCAGAAAGCCTTGAACCGCGCACAGCTGCAAGCTGCGCAAATCCATTACCTGAACCTGCACGGCACGGCGACCCAGCATAACGATGCGATGGAAAGTCTGGCGGTCGCCACCCTGTTCCCCGACGGCGTGGCTTGCTCGTCGACCAAGCCAATGACCGGTCATACCCTCGGCGCGGCCGGTGCGCTGGAAGCGGCGTTCTGCTGGCTGAGCCTGAGCGCCGACAATCCGCAACAAGCCTTGCCACCGCACGTCTGGGATGCCCAGGCCGATCCCGACCTGCCGGCCCTGAACTGGGTGACCGCGAGCGAACGCCTGTCGTCCATTGCACCCCGCTACCTGATGAGCAACTCGTTTGCCTTCGGGGGCAACAACGTCAGCCTGATTATCGGAGACGCCCCATGACCGACTGGCCGCTCGCCGAACTGCTGCCCCACGCTGGCGACATGATTCTGATCGATCGCATCCTCAGTTTCGACGAGGAGCAGATCCACACGTGCCTCACGGTCAAGCCCGACGGTTTGTTCAGCCTGTCCGACGGCAGCCTGCCGGCGTGGGTCGGCGTTGAGTTGATGGCGCAGAGTGTCGCCGCGTTCGCCGGTTGCCACGCACGGCAGAAGGGCAACCCGGTGGTGCTGGGTTTCCTGCTCGGCACGCGTAAATTCGAGTGCAACGTCGAGGTGTTCCCGGCCGGCAGCGAACTGACCATCCATGGCATCCGTTCGCTGGAAGACGACAACGGCATGGGCGTGTTCGAATGCCACATCCACGGGCCCGGCATCGAGGCCAGCGCGCGGTTGAATGTGTTCCGTCCGCCCCAGCCATCCCAATATCTTGAACAAAACCGGGAGTCGAACGATGACTGAATCCGTACTGGTCACCGGCTCCAGCCGTGGCATCGGCCGCGCCATTGCCTTGCGTCTGGCGCAGGCCGGGCACGACATCGTCCTGCATTGCCGCAGCGGCGTTGTCGAAGCCCAAGCGGTGCAGACCGAGATCCAGGCGCTGGGTCGCAAGGCGCGCATCCTGCAATTCGACGTCGCCGACCGCGAAACCTGCAAAACCATACTTGAGGCCGACGTCGAAACCCACGGCGCCTATTACGGTGTGGTGCTCAACGCCGGACTGACCCGCGACGGCGCCTTCCCGGCGCTGAGCGATGACGATTGGGACGTGGTGCTGCGCACCAACCTCGACGGTTTCTACAACGTCCTGCACCCGGTGATGATGCCGATGATCCGCCGTCGCGCCGCCGGTCGGATCGTCTGCATCACCTCGGTGTCGGGATTGATCGGCAACCGTGGCCAAGTCAATTACAGCGCCTCCAAGGCCGGGGTGATCGGCGCTGCAAAAGCGTTGGCGATCGAGCTGGGCAAGCGCAAAATCACGGTTAACTGCGTCGCGCCGGGTCTGATCGACACGGCGATGCTGGATGAAAACGTGCCGGTGGAAGAGCTGATGAAAATGATCCCCGCACAACGCATGGGCACCCCGGAAGAGGTCGCCAGTGCGGTGAATTTCCTGATGTCGGCGGAAGCCTCGTACATCACCCGCCAGGTCCTGGCGGTCAACGGAGGCTTGTGCTGATGAAGCGCGTCGTCGTCACCGGCATGGCCGGCATCACCTCGCTGGGCAGCGACTGGCAGACCATCGCCGGCAACTTCGCGGCCAACCGCAGCGGCATCCGCCGGATGGACGAGTGGGACCGCTTCAGCGAACTCAACACGCGTCTGGCCGGTCCGATCGATGACTTTGTCGTCCCGGCGCACTGGACGCGCAAGCAACTGCGCAGCATGGGCCGGGTGTCGCGGCTGGCGGTGGGCGCGGCAGAACAGGCCCTGGCGGATGCCGGCCTGCTCGGCGACGAATCGATCAAGGACGGGCGCATGGGCGTAGCCTGCGGCTCGTCCACCGGCAGCACCGACGAGATCAAGGCGTTCGGCAACATGCTGCTCAACTCGGTCGCCGAGGGCCTCAACGCCAACTCCTACGTGCGGATGATGCCGCACACCACCGCCGCCAACATCAGCATCTTCTTCGGCCTCACCGGGCGCCTGATCCCGACGTCCAGCGCCTGCACCAGTGGCAGCCAGGGCATCGGCTATGCCTATGAGGCGATCAAGTTCGGCCGTCTGCCACTGATGCTCGCCGGCGGTGCCGAAGAGCTGTGCCCGACTGAAGCGATGGTCTTCGACGCGCTCTACGCCACCAGCCTGAAAAACGATGCGCCGCAGACCAGCCCACGTCCGTACGACAAGGGCCGCGATGGCCTGGTGATCGGCGAAGGCGGCGGCATGCTGGTGCTCGAAGAGCTGGAACATGCCCTGGCTCGCGGCGCGCGGATCCACGCGGAAATCGTCGGTTTCGGCAGCAACGCCGACGGCCAGCACACCACCCGCCCGGAACAGATCACCATGCGCCGCGCCATGGAACTGGCGCTGGAAGACGCCGGGCTCACAGCGGATGCCATCGGCTACGTCAACGGCCACGGCACCGCGACAGAACAGGGCGACATTGCCGAAACCCTGGCCACCAGCAGCCTGTTCGGCGAACACATGCCGATCAGCTCGCAGAAGAGTTTCCTCGGCCACACGCTCGGGGCCTGTGGGGCGCTGGAGTCGTGGTTCAGCATCGAAATGCTCAATCGCGACCTGTACGTGCACACGCTCAACCTCGATGAGGTCGATCCGCACTGCGGCAAGCTCGACTACCTGCGCGGCGAATTCCGCCCGATGCACCACGAGTATGTGATGAACAACAATTTCGCTTTTGGTGGCGTCAACACCTCGTTGATTTTCCGCCGCTGGCCGTAACCGTATCAATCCAGGTCAAGGAGACCTCCATGCGTTTCAACAAGCTCGCCATTGCCTCCCTGCTGCTCTGTGCCTTGCCGACGGTCAGCCAGGCCCGTGACACCCAGGTCTTCCTGCCGTTCGACAAAGCGGTGGCCGAAGCGACCCGCAGCGGCAAGATCGATGGCAGTGTGAAGTTCTACCTGGCCGGCAACGCCCCGGCCGGCAAAGTCACCGTCGTGAGCAGCGGCGCCGTGACCAACAAAAAGACCAACGCCTTCAACAAGTCCGATCAGGCAGCCTGCGAATGGGTCGTGCAATCGGCCATCATCAGCCTGCACCAAGCGGCAAAAAGCGCCGGCGCCAACGCCGTGACCAACATCGTCAGCTTCTACAAGAGCAACGAGCGCAAGGATTCGCAGAACTACGAATGCCACGCCGGCGCGATCATGGCCGGCGTTGCATTGAAGGGTGATCTGGCGAACGTGCAGTAACCGCCGGAGCACTGTCACCAGGGCGCCATCGGGCGCCCTTTTCGTTTTCAGCATCTACACTCGTTTTGACAAGCCACCACACCTCGCCTGTCAGAGCGGCGAGCCCTGTCCATCGAGCACTCGCGGTTCTCTTTCACCGTCAAGGAGATGACCATGCATGTGAAAGCCCTGATTGCCGCCGCGTTACTTGGTTTTTTGCCCAGCGCCAGCCACGCCACGAATCTGATGTACATGCCGTTCGAGACCGTGCTCTCGGACGCGATCCGCGCCGGGCGGCTGGACGGCAGCGTGAAGTTCTTTCTGATCGGCAATGGGCCGCAGGGCACGCAGCAATTGTTGCGCCGGGACGTGGTCAGCGATTTACGCACCAACGGCTTCAACAAGAGTGATCACGCTTCCTGCGAGTGGGTGCTGCAGTCGAACCTGATCAAGTTGCAGGCCGATGCCAAGCGGGTCGGGGCGAATGCAGTGGTCAATATCGTCAGTTATTACGACCAGCATGTGCGCAAGGATTTGAATACCTATGAGTGCCGGGCCGGGGTGTTCGTGACGCGGGTGGCGTTGAAGGGGGATTTGGTGCGGTTGCCTTAACGGCAAGATCAAAAGATCGCAGCCTTCGGCAGCTCCTACAGGGACCACATATCCATGTAGGAGCTGCCGAAGGCTGCGATCTTTTGGCGGCAGGTCAAACACCCTCGACCTTGCGCGTCAGCAGTTCGACAAACGCCTTGGCCATCGGCGACTTCTGATCCTTGCGCTGCACCAGCCACACCGCCGACACCGCCTCCGGATCGAGCAACGGTCGATAGACCACACCGTCGATGCGCATCCGCTGATAGGACGCCGGCAACACCGAAACCCCCAGCCCCGCCGCGACCAGACCGATGATGGTCATCGCCTCCCCGGCCTCCTGGGCGAAGTGCGGGCTGAACCCGGCATCGCGCGCCAGACTCAGCAATTGCGCATACAGACCGCTGCCGTAGCTGCGCGGGAAGAACACGAACGGTTCCAGCGCCAGCGCCGAGAGGAATAGCCCTTCCTCAGTGCCCTGCGCCAACGGATGCTTGGAGCCGAGCACCGCCACCAGCGGCTCACGCATCAGTTCCACCACATTCAGCGAATCCGGCAGGCCCAGCGGGCGCATGATCCCGACCTCGATCGACTCATCCACCAGGCCCTCGGCGACTTGTGTGCTGCTCATCTCCCGCAAGTTGAGGTGCACTGCCGGAAAACGCTGGCGAAAGGCAAAGATCGCCTGGGGAATGGTCGAGTTGAACGGTGCCGACGAGGTGAAGCCGATTTTCAATTCACCCAGCTCACCGAGTTGCGCACGCCGGGCGACATCCGCCGCCTTGTCGACCTGCGCCAGCACCAGCCGCGCCTCTTCCAGGAACAATCGGCCGGCCTCACTCAGTTCGACCCGACGATTGGTGCGTTCGAACAACCGGGCACCGACCTCTTGCTCCAGCGCCTGAATCTGCTGGCTCAGCGGCGGCTGGGAGATGCCCAGCACCTGTGCAGCGCGGCCGAAATGCAGCTCTTCGGCGACGGCGATGAAGTAGCGCAAGTGACGCAATTCCATGGACACCCCATTAGGTCGTTAAAGCTATCAAACAGGTCGAACAATATATTGGATAGAAACATTAGCCAGCTATATGATTTTTTCATTGCCTGCCTGGCCGTGCCCTCCGAGGTCTGAAGTGAAAACAGCTGTCGCCCCCCTGGCCCATGAAGTCCCGCCTGCTGCCGCGGACGATGTGATCGCCGAGCTGCAAGAGATCTACATCGAAAAAGGCACGCCGATGTTCATGCGCACAGTGCTGGCGCTGTTCAGCGGTGGCTTCGCGACCTTTGCCCTGCTGTACTGCGTGCAACCGATGATGCCGCTGCTGTCCCACGAGTATTCGATCAACGCGGCGCAGAGCAGCCTGATCCTCTCGGTGGCGACCGGCATGCTGGCCTTCGGTCTGTTGATCACCGGGCCGATTTCCGACCGCATCGGGCGCAAACCGGTGATGGTCGCGGCGCTGTTCGCCGCCGCCCTGTGCACCATCGCCAGTTCGATGATGCCGAGCTGGCACGGGGTGTTGATCATGCGTGCGCTGATCGGGCTGTCATTGAGCGGCCTGGCGGCGGTGGCGATGACCTACCTGAGCGAAGAGATCCATCCGCAGCACATCGGCCTGGCGATGGGCCTGTACATTGGCGGCAACGCGATTGGCGGGATGAGCGGGCGGTTGATCACCGGGGTGCTGATCGACTTTGTCAGCTGGCACACGGCGATGCTGGTGATCGGCGGCCTGGCGCTGGTCGCGGCGGCGGTGTTCTGGAAGATCCTTCCCGAGTCGCGCAACTTCCGCGCACGCTCACTGCACCCACGCAGCCTGCTCGACGGCTTCACCATGCACTTTCGCGACGCCGGCCTGCCGCTGCTGTTTCTGGAAGCGTTCGTGCTGATGGGCGCGTTCGTCACCCTGTTCAACTACATCGGCTATCGCCTGCTGGCCGCGCCGTACAACCTTGATCAAGTGTTCGTCGGCCTGCTCTCGGTGGTGTACCTGTCGGGCATCTACAGTTCGGCGAAGATTGGTTCGCTGGCCGACAAACTGGGTCGGCGCAAGGTGTTGTGGGCAACCATTGCGCTGATGTTCGCCGGCCTTGCGCTGACCATGTTCACGCCGCTGTTGCTGGTGATTGTCGGTATGTTGATTTTCACCTTCGGCTTCTTTGGCGCGCACTCGGTGGCGAGCAGCTGGATCGGGCGGCGGGCGACCAAGGCCAAGGGGCAGGCGTCGTCGTTGTATCTGTTCAGCTATTACGCCGGTTCGAGTATTGCCGGGACGGCAGGCGGGGTGTTCTGGCATCTCGGCGGGTGGAATGGCATCGGTCTGTTTATCGGCTCGCTGTTGCTGATCGCGCTGTTGGTGGCGTTGAAACTGGCGAAGTTGCCGCCACTTGGCGGTGTGAAAGCTTAAAAGCAAAAGATCGCAGCCTGCGGCAGCTCCTACAGGGAAACGCGAATCCCAATGTAGGAGCTGCCGCAGGCTGCGATCTTTTGAGCTTAATAAAACGCCCGACATAAGCCGGGCGTTTTTTATTGGGCGAAGATCACTCGTGATACTGCGCCGACAACTCGTGCACCGCGCGCAGGAACGCGCCTGCATGCTCCGGATCCACTTCAGGGGTGATGCCGTGGCCGAGGTTGAACACGTGGCCGCTGCCCTTGCCGTAGCTGGCCAGAATGCGCCCGACTTCAGTGCGGATCGCTTCAGGCTTTGCGTACAGCACGGTCGGGTCCATGTTGCCTTGCAGCGCGACCTTGTCGCCAACGCGGGCGCGGGCGTTGCCGATGTCGCAGGTCCAGTCCAGACCCAGTGCGTCGGCACCGGCTTCGGCGATGCTTTCCAGCCACAGACCGCCGTTCTTGGTGAACAGGATCACCGGCACCTTGCGACCATCGTGCTCGCGGATCAGGCCGCTGACGATTTTCTTCATGTAAGCCAGGGAGAACTCCTGGTACGCCGCCGCCGACAGGTTGCCGCCCCAGGTATCGAAGATCTGCACCGCTTGCGCGCCGGCCTGGATCTGGCCGTTGAGGTACGAGGTCACCGACTGCGCCAGCTTGTCCAGCAACAGGTGCATGGCTTGCGGGTTGTCGTAGAGCATCGCCTTGGTCTTGCGGAAGTCTTTCGACGAGCCGCCTTCAACCATGTAAGTCGCCAGGGTCCATGGGCTGCCGGAGAAACCGATCAGCGGCACACGGCCGTTCAGCTCGCGGCGGATGGTACTGACCGCGTCCATCACGTAGCCGAGATCCTTGTGCGGATCCGGGATCGGCAACGCCTCGATGTCTGCCAGGGTGCTGACAACTTTCTTGAAGCGCGGACCTTCACCGGTCTCGAAGTACAGGCCCTGGCCCATGGCATCGGGGATGGTGAGGATGTCGGAAAACAGGATCGCCGCGTCCAGCTGTGGATAACGGTCGAGCGGTTGCAACGTGACTTCGCAAGCGAATTCCGGATTCATGCACAGGCTCATGAAATCACCGGCATGGGCACGGCTGGCGCGGTATTCAGGCAGGTAGCGGCCGGCCTGGCGCATCATCCACACCGGGGTGACGTCAACGGGTTGCTTGAGCAGGGCGCGGAGGAAACGGTCGTTCTTCAGGGCAGTCATGTCGGCATCCGGAAAAAAAGTGCGGGCATTTTCTCAGAGCGCGACGCAAAAGGCACGGATGCAGGTCAGCCTTTTGTCTATCGGGTCAATTTATTGCGTTGGAGTACAGAGTCTGCAGCACCCAAAAACAACTGTAGGAGTGAGCCTGCTCGCGATAGCGGTGTTTCAGTCAATGCATCAGGTGACTGATCTACCGTCATCGCGAGCAGGCTCACTCCTACAAGGTATTGCGTTGTTTGGTTAGACGCCCAGGTAGTCGAGGATCCCTTCGGCAGCATTGCGGCCTTCGAAGATCGCCGTCACCACCAGGTCGGAACCGCGCACCATGTCGCCACCGGCGAAGATTTTCGGATTGCTGGTCTGGTGCTTGTACTGACCTTGCTCAGGCGCGACGACGCGGCCCTGGCTGTCGGTCTGGATCTCGAACTGCTCGAACCACGGCGCCGGGCTCGGACGGAAACCGAACGCGATGACCACGGCGTCGGCCGGGATGATCTCTTCGGAACCCGGGATTGGCTCGGGGCTGCGGCGGCCACGGGCGTCCGGTTCGCCGAGACGGGTCTCGACCACCTTCACACCTTCAACCTTGTCTTCGCCAACGATGGCGATCGGCTGGCGGTTGTAGAGGAATTTCACGCCTTCTTCCTTGGCGTTCTTCACCTCTTTGCGCGAGCCGGGCATGTTCGCTTCGTCACGACGATAAGCGCAGGTCACCGACTTGGCGCCCTGGCGGATCGAAGTACGGTTGCAGTCCATCGCCGTGTCGCCACCGCCGAGCACCACAACCTTCTTGCCTTTCATGTCGACGAAATCTTCCGGCGACTTTTCAAAGCCCAGGTTGCGGTTGACGTTGGCGATCAGGAAGTCCAGCGCGTCATAGACGCCCGGCAGGTCCTCACCGGCAAAACCGCCCTTCATGTAGGTGTAGGTGCCCATGCCCATGAACACGGCATCGTATTCGGCGAGCAGTTGCTCCATGGTCACGTCCTTGCCGACCTCGGTGTTGAGGCGGAATTCGATGCCCATGCCGGTGAAGACTTCGCGACGATTGCTCAGCACGGTCTTCTCAAGCTTGAACTCGGGGATGCCGAAGGTCAGCAGACCGCCGATTTCCGGGTTCTTGTCGAACACCACCGGGGTCACGCCGCCACGTACCAGCACGTCGGCACAACCGAGGCCCGCCGGGCCCGCGCCGATGATCGCTACACGCTTGCCGGTCGGTTTGACCTTGGACATGTCCGGACGCCAGCCCATGGCGAACGCGGTGTCGGTGATGTACTTCTCGACCGAACCGATGGTCACCGCACCGAAACCGTCGTTGAGGGTGCAAGCACCCTCGCACAGACGATCCTGCGGACACACCCGGCCGCAGACTTCCGGCAGGGTGTTGGTCTGGTGCGACAGCTCGGCGGCCTGGAGGATGTTGCCCTCGGCCACCAATTTGAGCCAGTTGGGAATGAAGTTGTGCACCGGGCACTTCCATTCGCAATACGGGTTGCCGCAACCCAGGCAGCGGTGGGCCTGGTCGGCCGACTGCTGGGGTTTGAACGGTTCGTAGATTTCGACGAACTCTTTCTTGCGTTGACGCAACAGTTTCTTCTTCGGATCCTTGCGCCCGACATCGATGAACTGGAAGTCGTTATTCAGACGTTCAGCCATTGTTAAAACCTCATCAAACTCTTCAGGCGCATATCACTGCGGGTTGGCACGAGTGCTGGAAAGCAACGATTTCAGGTTGGCAGCCTTCGGCTTGACCAGCCAGAAACGGCGCAAGTAGTCATCAAGGTTTTCGGCGAGTTCACGACCCCACTCGCTGTCGGTTTCCTTGACGTACTCGTTCAGCACGTTTTGCAGGTGGCTGCGATAGGCTTCCATCGCCTCGCCGCTGATCCGCTGGATTTCCACCAGTTCGTGGTTGACCCGGTCAACGAAGGTGTTGTCCTGGTCGAGCACGTAGGCGAAACCACCGGTCATGCCAGAGCCGAAGTTGTAACCGGTCTTGCCCAATACGCAGACGAAACCACCGGTCATGTACTCGCAGCAGTGATCGCCAGTGCCTTCCACGACGGTGTGGGCACCAGAGTTACGCACGGCGAAACGCTCGCCTGCGGTGCCGGCGGCGAACAGCTTGCCGCCAGTGGCGCCGTACAGGCAGGTGTTGCCGATGATGGCACTGTTCTGAGTCTGATAGACGCTGCCCTTCGGCGGCACGATGACCAGCTTGCCGCCAGTCATGCCTTTGCCGACGTAGTCGTTGGCGTCGCCTTCCAGGTACATGTTCAGACCGCCGGCGTTCCACACGCCGAAGCTCTGACCGGCCGTCCCTTTGAAGCGGAAGGTGATCGGCGCGTTGGCCATGCCCTGATTGCCGTGCTTGCGCGCGATTTCGCCGGAGATCCGCGCACCGATCGAACGGTCGCAGTTGCAGATGTCCAGATCGAACTCGGCGCCGCTGAGGTCGTTGATCGCCGACGTCGCCATGTCGACCATTTTCTCGGCCAGCAGGCCCTGGTCGAACGGCGGGTTGCGCTCAACGCCGCAGAATTGCGGTTTGTCCGCCGGGATGTGATCGCTGCCCAGCAGCGGGGTCAGATCCAGGTGATGTTGCTTGGCGGTCTGGCCTTCGAGGATTTCCAGCAGATCGGTACGGCCGATCAGCTCTTCGAGGGAACGCACACCGAGCTTGGCCAGCCACTCACGGGTTTCTTCGGCGACGTAGGTGAAGAAATTCACCACCATGTCGACGGTACCGATGTAGTGATCCTTGCGCAGCTTCTCGTTCTGAGTCGCGACGCCGGTGGCGCAGTTGTTCAGGTGGCAGATACGCAGGTATTTGCAGCCCAGGGCGATCATCGGCGCAGTACCGAAACCGAAGCTTTCGGCACCGAGGATCGCGGCCTTGATCACGTCGAGGCCGGTTTTCAAGCCACCGTCGGTCTGCACCCGGACTTTGCCGCGCAGGTCGTTGCCGCGCAGGGTCTGGTGGGTTTCGGCGAGGCCGAGCTCCCACGGTGCGCCCGCGTATTTGATCGAAGTCAGCGGCGAAGCACCGGTACCACCGTCGTAGCCAGAAATGGTGATCAAGTCCGCATAGGCCTTGGCCACACCGGCGGCGATGGTGCCGACGCCTGCTTCCGCGACCAATTTGACCGAAACCAGCGCCTTCGGGTTGACCTGTTTCAGGTCAAAGATCAGCTGCGACAAGTCTTCGATCGAATAGATGTCGTGGTGCGGCGGTGGCGAAATCAGCGTTACGCCCGGTACTGCGTAACGCAGCTTGGCGATCAGCCCGTTGACCTTGCCGCCCGGCAGTTGCCCGCCCTCGCCCGGTTTGGCGCCCTGCGCGACCTTGATCTGCATCACTTCGGCGTTGACCAGGTATTCCGGAGTCACACCGAAACGGCCGGTGGCGACCTGCTTGATTTTCGAGCTCTTGATGGTGCCGTAGCGCGCCGGGTCTTCGCCGCCTTCGCCGGAGTTGGAACGCGCGCCGAGGCGGTTCATGGCTTCGGCCAGGGCTTCGTGAGCTTCCGGCGACAGGGCGCCCAGCGAGATGCCGGCGGAGTCGAAGCGCTTGAGCACCGATTCCAGCGGTTCGATTTCGCTCAGGTCCAGCGGCTTGTCGAGGGTCTTGACCTTGAACAGGTCGCGAATCATCGACACCGGACGGTTGTCCACCAGCGAGGTGTATTCCTTGAACTTGGCGTAGTCGCCCTGCTGCACGGCGGCTTGCAGGGTGTTGACCACGTCCGGGTTGTAGGCGTGGTATTCGCCACCGTGGACGAACTTCAGCAGACCGCCCTGCTGGATCGGCTTGCGCGGACTCCAGGCTTCGCTGGCGAGTGCTTTCTGCTCGGCTTCGATGTCGACGAAACGCGCACCCTTGATGCGGCTCGGCACGCCACGGAAGCTCAGCTCGCAGACTTCTTCGGACAGGCCGATGGCTTCGAACAGCTGCGCACCGCGGTACGAGGCGATGGTCGAGATGCCCATCTTCGACAGGATCTTCAGCAGACCTTTGGTGATGCCCTTGCGGTAGTTCTTGAACACCTCGTAGAGGTCGCCCAGCACTTCACCGGTACGGATCAGGTCACCCAGCACTTCGTAGGCCAGGAACGGATAGACCGCCGAAGCGCCGAAACCGATCAGCACCGCAAAGTGATGCGGGTCACGAGCGGTCGCGGTTTCAACGAGGATGTTGGAATCGCAGCGCAGGCCTTTTTCGGTCAGGCGGTGGTGCACGGCACCGGTCGCCAGCGAAGCGTGGATCGGCAGTTTGCCCGGCGCGATATGACGGTCGCTCAGAACGATCTGGGTACGACCGGCACGCACGGCTTCTTCGGCCTGATCGGCGACGTTGCGGATGGCCGCTTCGAGGCCAACGCTTTCCTCGTAGTTGAGGTCGATGATCTGCCGCTCGAAACCCGGGCGCTCAAGGTTCATCAGCGAGCGCCATTTGGCCGGCGAGATCACTGGTGAGCTGAGGATCACGCGCGAGGCGTGTTCCGGCGATTCCTGGAAGATGTTGCGCTCGGCACCGAGGCAGATTTCCAGCGACATCACGATCGCTTCACGCAGCGGGTCGATCGGCGGGTTGGTGACCTGCGCGAATTGCTGGCGGAAATAGTCGTACGGCGTGCGCACACGCTGCGACAGCACGGCCATCGGCGTGTCGTCGCCCATCGAACCCACGGCTTCGTAGCCTTGTTCGCCGAGCGGACGTAGCACCTGATCGCGCTCTTCGAACGTGATCTGATACATCTTCATGTATTGCTTGAGCTGATCGACGTCGTAAAAGGCCGAACCGTGGTCGTTGTCTTCCATGGTCGCCTGGATGCGCAGGGCATTCTTGCGCAGCCATTGCTTGTACGGATGACGGGACTTCAGACGGTTGTCGATCGCGTCGGTGTCAAGGATCTGCCCGGTTTCGGTGTCCACGGCAAGGATCTGCCCCGGGCCGACACGGCCCTTGGCGATCACGTCTTCTGGCTGGTAGTTCCAGACGCCGATTTCCGAAGCAACGGTGATGAAACCATTGGTGGTGGTGACCCAGCGCGCCGGACGCAGACCGTTACGGTCGAGCAGGCACACCGCGTAGCGACCGTCGGTCATCACCACGCCGGCCGGGCCGTCCCACGGTTCCATGTGCATCGAGTTGTACTCGTAGAACGCACGCAGATCCGGGTCCATGGTTTCGACGTTCTGCCACGCAGGCGGAATGATCATCCGCACGCCACGGAACAGGTCGATGCCACCGGTGACCATCAGTTCGAGCATGTTGTCCATGCTCGAGGAGTCGGAACCGACACGGTTGACCAGCGGGCCGAGTTCTTCCAGATCCATCAGATCGTTGGTGAACTTGGTCCGACGGGCCTGCGCCCAGTTGCGGTTACCGGTAATGGTGTTGATCTCGCCGTTGTGCGCGAGGAAGCGGAATGGCTGAGCCAGCGGCCATTTCGGCAGGGTGTTGGTGGAGAAGCGCTGGTGGAACACGCAGATCGCGGTTTGCAGGCGCTGGTCACCGAGGTCCGGATAGAACGCGGCCAGGTCGGCCGGCATCATCAGGCCTTTATAGATGATGGTCTTGTGCGAAAAGCTGCAGATGTAGTGGTCGGTGTCGGCGGCGTTGGCCACCGACGAGCGACGACGGGCGCTGAACAGCTTGACCGCCATGTCCTGATCGCTCAGGCCTTCACCGCCGATGTACACCTGCTCGATCTGTGGCAGGCGCTCAAGGGCCAGGCGGCCGAGGACGCTGGTGTCGATCGGCACTTTGCGCCAGCCGATCAGTTGCAGGCCTTCAGCGAGGATCTCGCGGTTCATGTTCTCGCGAGCGGCTTCGGCCTTGGCCGGATCCTGATTGAAGAAGACCATGCCCACAGCGTATTGCTTGGGCAGCTCGACGCTGAAGGCTTCCTGGGCAATCGCGCGCAGGAAGGCATCGGGCTTTTGAATCAGCAGACCGCAACCGTCACCGGTCTTGCCGTCGGCATTAATCCCACCGCGGTGGGTCATGCAGGTCAGGGCCTCGATGGCCGTTTGCAAAAGGGTATGACTGGGTTCGCCCTGCATATGGGCTATCAGGCCGAAACCACAGTTATCCTTGAATTCATCTGGTTGGTACAGACCTGCTTTCATAGACACTTTCTCACCAGGCTGCCTCTTTACGAGGCAAATTTCTTTTCAATTCAACCACTTGCTTGCCGCGCCGAACGTACGCCGGCTTTGCGGGGGCAAAAGGGTGGTCATTGTACACAGCGACACAGACGCTCACAAATTTGACGACGAAATGTCGCAAATCCATGTCGCATTTGTGAAAGGTTTAAAGCGATATGCTGTGCTAGTCAAAACTTTTTTAATTCTGACTGCAACGACTCAAAGACTACTGTGACGCAGACACCACAAGGCACGCGGTCGCAGGGACGGCGCGCACTCGTAGAAATTTTGAGGTGCTTGGAGAGGCGGCCTGGGTAAGGCCGCCGAATCTTCAGCGAGTTGTTGCCAGTTCCTGTTGGACGCTGGCGACAGTGCGAGGCCAAGGTTTACCAGCCTGAACCTTCGCTGGCAAGGCCTTGATGGCAGAAACGGCTGCATCACGATTGGCGAAGTTGCCGTAGGTGATCACATAGAGAGGCTTGCCGTTGAGGACTTTCTTGAAATAACGGTACTCGCCGCCCTGCTCCTTGACGAAGTTCTGCGCGGCCGCTTCGGAGCTGGTGCCGAGGATCTGCACCACATAGTTGCTGGTCGGCTGACCGGCGTACCAGCTGCCACCGGCAGCCTTGGCGACGGTAACCGGCTTCTCGGCCGGTTTGGCGGCCGCTACAGGTTTGGCCGGAGCTGGAGCCGGTTTTGCCGCTGGCGCTGCCGGAGCAGGCTTGGCGGTGGCAACCTGGGTCGGTGCCGGGGTCGGTTTGGCGGCTGGCACCGGAACCGGGGTTGGCGCCGGACCTGCCGGAACGCCAGCAGGTGGTGCGGAGGTGGTTACCGTCGGCGGCGTCGCGCTGGAGCCTTCGACAGGCACGCCGTCGTCACCTTCGGTGATGCCGCCAGCAGCTTCAGCCAACGGGCCGCGCATTACCGGCTGCGAGTTGCCGACCAGCGGCAGCGGCATTGGCTGGGTATTGCCGGCGAACTCGACGTTCGGCGCGCCACCGCTGGCGCCCTGACCCAATGGCAGTTGTGCCTGTTCGTTGGCTGGTGCGCCGGTGGTTGGCGCCTTGTTGCGACCCGGCATCAGCCAGGCGGCGGCGACCGCGACCACAACGACGGCGGAAATCGCCAATACGTGTTTCTTCGGCATGTTGAACCCCATACTTGGACGCTTCACCGCAGAGCGGCTGGCAATCATGACTTCGATCAGAGCATCGCGAGCGACCTGGTTGATGTTGCCAGGCCAACCCTCGGAGCTTTCGTGAATATCAGAGATCTGATCCGCGGTGAAAAGTTCGACACCCCGGCCCGCACCTTCAAGCCGTTGGTCGAGGTATTCGCGGGTTTCTTCTTCGGTGTACGGCTGCAATTCGATGACGTGGAAGCGCTCTTCCTCAAGGTGCAAGGCCTCCAGCTGAGCGATCAGCGACGACTCACCGAACAGGAATACGTGCGGGCGACCTTCCGGCGCACCGGCGCCCAGCGCCATCAGCGCTTCGAGGGCGGACTCGTCGAGTTGCTCGGCGTCGTCCACCAGCAGATAGACTTCCTGCCCCGTGAGAGCAAGCTGCACCACCTGCGCCAGAATCGCGCCGACTTCCGCCTGCGCCACATCCAGCGCCTGGGCGACCTGACGCAGGATGCCGGCGGCATCGCCAGCACCACGGGCCGACACCACAACGCTCTGCACCGATTGCTTGTTGGTACTGGCCACCAGCGCCTGGCGCAGCAGGGTCTTGCCGCTGCCCTGCGGGCCGGTGACCACCAGCAGCAACTGGCTGTAACGCGCCAGGTGGTGCAGTTGCCCCAGCACCGGCTTGCGCTGGGCCGGGAAGAATTTGAAGCCCGGCACCCGCGGTGCGAAAGGGTCGTGACTTAACTGGAAATGGCCGAGGAACGCCTCGTCGGCATGCAAACTAGTCATCGGAATCTTATTAACCTTTAAGCTGAGCCAGAGCGCGGTAATCCGCTCCCAGCGTGGCCTGTAGAACCTCTTTCGGATAATCGTCGGTCACCACCGCTTCGCCCATCCGGCGCAGCAGTACCAGACGCAGACGACCGTCGATCACTTTTTTATCAATTGCCATATGTTCAAGAAAATCGGCTTCGCTCATCTCTTCAGGCGGAATCACCGGCAGACCGGCGCGCTGGAACAGACGAATGCCGCGGTCACGCTCCTGCTCGCTGATCCAGCCCAGGCGCGCGGACATTTCCAGCGCCATCACGGTGCCAGCGGCGACCGCCTCACCATGCAACCAGACACCATAGCCCATGTGGGTCTCGATGGCGTGACCGAAAGTGTGGCCGAGGTTGAGCGTGGCGCGCACGCCGGTTTCCTTCTCATCGGCACCGACCACGGCAGCCTTGGCTGCGCAGGAACGCTCAATGGCGTAAGTCAGGGCTTTCTGGTCCAGCGCACGCAGGGCATCGACGTTGTCTTCGAGCCAGGTCAGGAACGGCTCGTCGCAGATCAGCCCGTACTTGATGACTTCCGCCAGACCGGCCGACAGCTCACGCTGCGGCAGGGTTTTCAGCGACGCGGTATCGATCAGCACCACGTTCGGCTGATAGAACGCGCCGACCATGTTCTTGCCCAGCGGATGGTTGATGCCGGTCTTGCCGCCCACCGACGAATCGACCTGGGACAGCAGCGTGGTAGGAATCTGGATGAAGTCGACACCGCGCTGGTAGCAGGCAGCGGCGAAACCGGCCATGTCACCGATGACACCGCCGCCGAGGGCGATGATCGTGGTGCGGCGGTCGTGACGGGCAGTCAGCAGGCCGTCGAAGATCAGTTGCAGGGTTTCCCAGTTCTTGAAGGCTTCGCCGTCCGGCAGCACCACGGAAATCACCGAGAACGGTGCAAGGCTGCGAGTCAGACGTTCGAGATAGAGCGGCGCGACGGTCTCGTTGGAGATGATTGCCACTTGCCGCCCATGGATATGCGGCGCCAGCAACTCAGGCTGATCCAACAAACCTTCGCCAATATGAATCGGGTAGCTGCGCTCGCCTAGATCGACCTTGAGTGTCTGCATGTGTCCCCACAGTGAAGATGGAAGCAGGCGTCCTGCCTTGAATGATTGGATGTCCGCGACCTTTAGCTGATGTGACGCCGCTCGCACACCACCCGCCACAACCTCGACGACTGTGACAGGACGCCGAGGATAGCGCATTTCGGGCGGCGCTTTAACGGGGTGGAAGCTGTGCCAGACGGTCAAGAATGTCGAGCACCACCATGCGCGGTGGCCGTTCGTCGGTTTCCACCACCAGATCGGCGATCTCCCGATAGAGCGGATCGCGGATCTCCAGCAAGTCACGCAGGGTTTTCGCCGGATCCGCGGTGCGCAACAACGGACGGTTGCGATCGCGCGACGTACGCCCGACCTGCTGCTCGACGGAGGCGTGCAGATACACCACCCGTCCGCCCTCGTGCAGGGCCTTGCGGTTGGCATCGCGCATCACCGCGCCGCCGCCGGTCGCCAGTACCACGCCGTCGAACGCGCACAGCTCGGCGATCATCGCCTGCTCACGGTCACGAAAGCCGGGCTCGCCTTCCTTGTCGAAGATCCACGGGATATTGGCGCCCGTGCGCAGTTCAATTTCCTTGTCGGAATCTTTGAACGGCAGGCGCAGCTCTTTGGCCAGCAACCGGCCGATGGTGCTTTTTCCAGCGCCCATCGGTCCTACAAGAATCAAATTTCGCACAGAATCAACGACTCACAGCAATCGCCTGGTTATTCATGATACGCGGAGTGAGAAATACCAGCAGCTCGGATTTTTTCTCCGAAACCACATCACGCCGGAAAAGGCGGCCAAGATACGGCACATCGCCAAGAAATGGCACCTTATCTACGACCTTGCTTTGAGTATTTGAGAAAACGCCCCCAATCACGATGGTTTCGCCGTCGTTCACCAGCACCTTGGCGTTGACCTCGTTCTTCTTGATCGGCGGTACATCCTGCACCTTGTTCAGGTAGTCCGGCTCATCCTTGGTGACCTTGACCTCCATGATGATGCGGTTGTCGGGGGTGATCTGCGGCGTCACTTCCAGCGACAGCGAAGCCTCTTTGAACGACACCGAAGTCGCGCCGCTGGAGCTGGCTTCCTGATACGGAATCTCGGTGCCCTTGAGGATCTTTGCAGTCTCCTTGTCGGAGGTGACCACTTTCGGCTGGGAGACGATTTCACCGTTGCCGGTTTTTTCCATCGCTGTCAGCTCAAGATCGAGCAGCACGTTGTCGGTGATGAAGGCGATACCGATCCCCGAGGTGTTACCGACCGTGCCCATGTCGACGAACGGCGAGTTGGTGCTGGTACTGCCCGGCGTGCCGATGGTGGTCGAGGTGCCGTTACTGACCCCGGACGTGTTCCAGTTGCCCTTGTTCTGGATCGAACCGCCCCAGCGCACGCCCAGGCTCTTGTCGTAATCGACGTTGGCCTCGACGATGCGCGCTTCGATCATCACCTGACGCACCGGGATATCCAGTTGCGCCACGATCCGTCGCAGTTCGTCGAGGCGATCCTGGGTCTGATAGGCAATGATGTTGTTGGTCCGCTCATCAACGGTGATCGAGCCGCGCTCATCGATTTTCGCTTCGGCACTGGTGACCGACTGGAACAGCTTGGCGATGTCCGCGGCCTTGGCGTAGTTAACCTGCAGCAACTCTCGACGCAGCGGCGCCAGTTCGGCGATCTGCTTCTGCGACTCCAGTTCCTGGCGTTCGCGAGCGGCGATTTCGTCAGCCGGCGCCACCAGCAACACGTTGCCGATCTTGCGTTTATCCAGCCCCTTGGTTTTCAGAACCAGATCCAGTGCCTGATCCCACGGCACGTTTTGCAGGCGCAAGGTGATCCCGCCCTGCACCGTGTCGCTGGCCACCAGATTGAGGTTGGTGAAGTCGGCGATCAGTTGCAGCACCGAGCGCACGTCGATGTCCTGAAAGTTCAGCGAAAGCTTTTCGCCGCTGTAGGCCTGGCGCTCGGCATTGCGTTTTTGCAGGTCATCGACCGTCATCGGGCGAATGCTGACGGTCAGTTTGTTGTCGGTCTGGTAGGTCGAGTAGTCGAACGTGCCGCTGGGCTCGACGGTGATGATCGCGCGATCGCCAGTCGCAGCACTGTTGACGAACTGCACCGGAGTGGCGAAATCCTTGACGTCGAGGCGCACCCGCAGCCGGTCCGGCAACTGGGTTCGGGCAAAACTGAGGATGATCTTGCCGTCATGTTCCTGGATGTCCGGGGCGATGGTCGGGTCCGACAGGTCAATGACTACGTTGCCCTCCCCGGCAGTGCCGCGCTGGAAGTCGACGCCACGAATGGCCTTGGCGGTGGATGCGTAAACCTTCGCCGGCGCCGCAGCCGGGCGTGGCACAACCGCAGTGGCCGGACGTGGCGCAGCCGCTTTGGCGCCCTGCCCGACTACCACGAACAGATTGTTGCCCTCGACCCGGAAGGTATAGGGCGTCAGCTGCGTCAGGTTGATGATCAGGCGCGTACGATCATTGGCCTCGACCACCGTGGCGCTGCGTGCGTTGCCGCTGCCCAGATCGCGGGTCTTGCTCGTCAACTGGTTGGTGACACCCGGCAGATCCAGCGCGATTCGCGCCGGTGATTCGGTGGTGTAGCCCTTGGGCTGTGGGGGCTGGCCGTCGAACGATAACTTCAATTCGACCCGGTCACCGGGTAACGCCGCGACATCCAGCGTCTTCAGGCTGGCCGCCAGAACCATCGGTGACAGCAGCGCTATCCATAGCGAAAAACCGAGGGTGGAAAAAATCCTGTTCATTGTTCGACTTCCACTATGAGTGCTCTTTCAAAGGAATGGTGCGCGGACGCTCCAGCCAGGCGCCTTCGCCGTCGGGCACGATCTCGACCACATCGACCTGCGTGGCGCTGATGGCGACGATGCGACCGTCGTTGCGCCCCAGGTAGTCGCCGACTTTCAACCGATGCACCCCGCCCGCCCCGCGCAGCAGGGCAAAGGAGCCAGAGGCATTGGAGATCGTGCCGACCATTTCAAACTGCTCGATGTTGAAACCTTCGAGGTATTGCTTGACCCGGTTGGGGTCGGGTTTGACGTTGCGCGCGCCGCGCTGCTGACCGGCCAGATCGACCCGTACCTGGCGCGAGAACGGGCTGCGCAGGTTGGCTGCGCTGTAGGTGAACGTGGGGTAGGAGTGGAAAGTCGGCGTCGGCTCGATCCGGCCCGCCGGCCGCAGACGCACTTCGTTCAGGTAGGCGTCGAGGTCGCTGAACTCATCACTGCTGCCGCATCCGCTCAGCCCCAGCAACACCATCGACAGGGCGAAATAACGCATCGGGGTCATTTTTGCAGCCCCTTGTCGTTATAGCGGTAAGTCTTGGCGAGGATGCTCATGCGCAGCTTCGTCCCGCCGTCCGGGTTGGCCGGTGCCAGCTCGAAGTCGTGCAAGGTGACGATCCGTGGCAACCCGGCGACGCCACTGACGAAAGTCGCGAGGTCGTGATAGGCCCCGGTGACGGTGATCTGGATCGGCAATTCGATGTAGAACGGCTGGGTCACTTCCGGCAGCAGCTTGATCTCTTCGAATTCAAGGCCGCTGCCCAATCCGGTGCGTGTGATGTCTTCCAGTAACCCCGGCACTTCAGTGTCGCTGGGCAATTGCCGCAGGAGTACACCGAAGGAGTTTTCCATTTCCTTCATCTGCTGGGTGTACAGCTCCAGGTTGGCGGCCATGTGCGCCTTGCTGGCGAATTGTTCCTTCAAGGTGTCTTCTTCCTGACGCTTGGCTTCAAGCTGGTTTTCCATGTCGCTGATGAAAAAGTTGTAGCCAAGTGCCAACACCAGCACCGCCAGCAACGCCCCTGCCATGGTTTTCACCGCGGCCGGCCAGGAACCGATGTTGCTGGTGTCCAGATCGTTGAAGTCGATGTTGCGCAAGCCCTGCAACCATTCGGACGGTTTCATTTTTCGCCCTCCACGGTTGCTGGCTGAGTCTGACGGACGGTCAACTGAAAGACGTTGGCCTGATCCACCTGACCGGCGGTCGTCGCCTTCACCTCGTTGAGGCTCGGCGCGTCAAACCAGTCCGAGGCATCCAGATTGCGCATCAGCTCCGAAACCCGATTGTTGGACTCCGCCGCGCCACTGATGGTCAGCGTCCTGCCCACCAGTTTCACGCTGGTGAAATACACGCCGTCCGGCAGCGTGCGCGCCAACTGATCGAATATCCGCCCGCTGATCTGCCGGTTACCCTGCAAGTCCTGGATGATGCGCATGCGCTCGACCAATTGCTGGCGCCGCGCCTTGAGTTCGCTGATCTGCTTGATCCGTTCGTCGACCACGGCTATCTGCCTGCCGATGTAGGCGTTGCGCGCTGCCTGCCGCTCAATGGCAGTGCTGATGATCTGATCGGCGATGAACACCGCGCCCACCGAGCCGACGAAGACCCCGATCAGGATCAGCAGGAAGCGTTTGCGCCGTTCTTCGCGGCGCTCCTCACGCCAGGGGAGAAGGTTGATCCGCGCCATCAGTCGAAACTCCTGAGCGCGAGCCCACAGGCAATCATCAGGGCCGGCGCGTCACTGGCCAGGGCCCCGGCGTTGACCTTGCTGCTCAAGGCCATGTCGGCAAACGGGTTGGCGACCTGAGTCGGGGTGCCCAGACGTTGCTCGATCAGGCGATCAAGTCCCGGCACCGACGCCGTGCCACCGGCCAAAAGGATGTGATCGACCGCGTTGTACTGCCCGGAGGCAAAGAAGAACTGCAATGAGCGCGACACCTGCTGCACCAGCGCATCCCGGAACGGCTGCAAGACTTCGCTGACATAGTCGTCAGGCAGACCGCCCTGCTTTTTCGCCAGCCCGGCCTGCTCGACGGTCAGGCCATAACGGCGCTGGATCTCTTCGGTCAGTTGCCGGCCACCGAACAGTTGCTCGCGGGTATAGATGATGCGGCCGTTGTGCAGGACGCTGAGGGTGGTCATCGTTGCGCCGATGTCCATCACCGCTACAGTCAGGCGCTCCTGCGAGGCCGCCAGTTGGGTGGCGAGCAGACCGAACGAGCGCTCCAGCGCGTAGGCCTCGACGTCGACCACCCGCGCGGTCAGCCCGGCCAGCGCCAGCGCCGCCTCGCGAACTTCGACGTTCTCCTTGCGACAGGCGGCCAGCAGCACATTGACCCGCTCCGGATTGCGCGGCGAAACGCCCTGGACTTCGAAGTCGATGGCGACTTCGTCCAGCGGATAGGGAATGTATTGGTCGGCTTCGATCTTCAACTGGTTTTCCAGCTCATCGTCGGTCAGCCCGGCGTCCATCTCGATGACCTTGGTGATCACTGCAGAACCGGCCACCGCCACCGCCACGCTCTTGAGCCCGGTGCGCGCCTTGACCAGTACCCGGGACAAGGCGTGGCCCACACCTTCGAGCTCGGCGATGTTCTTCTCGACCACGGCGTTGGGCGGCAGCGGTTCCACCGCGTAGGCCTCGACCCGGTAGCGGTCGCCCTGTCGGCTCAGCTCCAGCAGCTTCACCGAAGTGGAGCTGATGTCGATCCCCAGTAACGTATTGGTCTTTTTCTTGAAGAGTCCCAGCACTACCAATTCCCTATGACTTTCCGTGAGTTACGGACTCTGTAATACGCATTGCGTTCCTTCACCCCGTCTTGACAGAAGCGCAAATGACGCCCTCAGCAGAAAAGTGCTTATAATGCCCAGCGTTTTTTTCCGCTTTTTACTGCCGGCCCAGGTTGTTCTGTGTGTTACCGGAACCCTGTCGCCACATTCATTCTTTGCCCTGGATGTCCAAAAGCCTTGATTCGTCTGCTGAAATTTTTCGGTTGGTCCATCGTCGCCGTTTTCTGCGGACTGCTTTTAGGTCTCAGCGGCGCGTTTCTTTACCTTAGTCCGGGTTTGCCGTCTGTGGAGGCGCTGAGAAGCATTCAGTTGCAGATTCCGCTGCGGGTCTACAGCAGCGACAACAAGTTGATCGCAGAATTTGGCGAAATGCGCCGTACTCCGATCCGTTTCGCCGACATTCCCCCCAATTTCATTAATGCGTTACTAAGTGCTGAAGACGACAATTTCGCCAACCACTACGGCGTCGATCCGAGCAGCCTGATGCGTGCGGCGACCCAACTGGTCAAAAGCGGGCACATTCAGTCTGGCGGCAGCACCATCACCATGCAGGTGGCGAAGAACTTCTTCCTGACCAGCGAACGCAGCTTCTCGCGTAAAACCACCGAAATCCTCCTGGCCCTGCAGATCGAACGGCAGCTGACCAAGGACGAGATCCTCGAGCTGTACGTGAACAAGATTTATCTGGGTAACCGCGCCTACGGCATCGAAGCGGCGGCGCAGGTGTATTACGGCAAGTCGATCCGCGACATCAGCCTGGCGCAGATGGCGATGATCGCCGGCCTGCCGAAGGCACCATCGCGCTTCAACCCGCTGGCCAACCCGGCGCGCAGCAAGGAACGTCGTGACTGGATCCTTGGGCGCATGTACAAGCTCGGCAAGATTTCCGAGGCCGACTACACCGCTGCGATCAACGAGCCGCTGAACGCCAGCTATCACGTGCCGACCCCGGAAGTGAACGCACCGTACATTGCTGAAATGGCCCGCGCCGAAATGGTCGGCCGCTACGGCAGCGACGCTTATACCGAAGGTTTCCGCGTCACCACCACGGTGCCGAGCAACCTGCAGGAGATGGCCAATACTGCCCTGCACGAAGGCTTGATGACCTACGACCAGCGTCACGGCTACCGTGGCCCAGAGTCGCGCCTGCCAGGCAAGACCCATGAGGCCTGGGCCAGCGAACTGACCAAGCAGCGCACCATCAGCAGCCTGGAGCCGGCCATCGTCACTCAGGTCGACAAGAACGGCTTGCAGGTGCTGACCCGTACCGGCGAAGAACACGTCGCCTGGGACACCATGAAATGGGCGCGCCCTTTCCTCAATACCAACAGCATGGGCGCCGCACCGCGTCAGCCGTCGGATGTGGCTCAGGTCGGCGACCTGATTCGCGTCCAGCGTCAGAAGGACAATTCGCTGAAGTTCAGCCAGATCCCGCAGGCGCAAGGCGCGCTGGTGTCGCTGGATCCACAGAATGGCGCGATCCGCTCGCTGGTCGGTGGTTTCGCTTTCGAGCAGAGCAACTACAACCGCGCCCTGCAGGCCAAGCGCCAGCCGGGTTCGAGCTTCAAGCCGTTCGTCTACAGCGCCGCGCTGGACAGTGGTTACACTGCCGCGACCCTGGTCAACGACGCGCCGATCGTGTTCGTCGACGAGTACCTGGACAAAGTCTGGCGGCCGAAGAACGACACCAACACCTTCCTTGGCCCGATCCGTCTGCGCGAGGCGCTGTACAAGTCGCGTAACCTGGTGTCGATCCGCCTGCTGCAGGCGATGGGTGTGGGCAAGACCATCGACTACATCACCCGCTTCGGCTTCAACAAGCAGGATCTGCCGCCGAACCTGTCGCTGGCGCTGGGCACCGCGACCCTGACCCCGATGGAAATCGCCACCGGCTGGAGCACCTTCGCCAACGGCGGCTACAAGATCACCCCGTACATCATCGACAAGATCGAAAGCCGTAACGGCGACACGCTGTTCGTCGCCAACCCGCCGACCGTGCCACAGGGTGGCTCGGCCACCGATGGCATCGCAGCGCCGGCACCTCAGTCGATCACCGTCAACGCCGCGCCGGTACCGGGCGAAGCCCCGGGCGCTGCTGCCGCGCCACAAGCACCGGCCGTGGCCGAGCGGATTGTCGATGGCCGCACCACGTACATCCTCAACAGCATGCTGCAGGACGTGATCAAGCTCGGCACCGGCCGCCGCGCACTGGCCATGGGTCGCAGCGACATCGCGGGCAAGACCGGTACCACCAACGAATCGAAGGATGCGTGGTTCTCCGGCTACAACGCCGATTACGTGACCACCGTATGGACCGGTTTCGACCAGCCGGAAAGCCTTGGTCGTCGCGAATTCGGTGGCACTGTGGCGCTACCGATCTGGATGAATTACATGTCGGCCGCGCTGAAGGACAAGCCGCCACATGTGCAGCCTGAGCCGGAAGGCATCCTCAGCCTGCGAGTGGATCCGGCCAGCGGTCGCGCGGCGACGCCGAGCACGCCTGGCGCCTACTTCGAGCTGTTCAAGGCTGAAGACACACCGCCGTCGGTCAACGAGTTGGGTAACGGCGCCGTACCGGGCAGCCCGCTGCCGGCGGACGAGCAGGCGCCGATCGATCTGTTCTGATCGCAGCGACCACCAAAAGCCCCGCCTTCGAGAGAAGTGCGGGGCTTTTTATTGCCTGAAGATCAAGATCAAAAGATCGCAGCCTGCGGCAGCTCCTACATTTGGCCCCCCCCTGTAGGAGCTGCCGCAGGTTCGGGCCGCGTTCGGACGATCTTTTGATCTGCCCAACAAAAAGCCCCGACTCTCACGAGCCGGGGCTTTCGGTTGAAGCGCTACAACGGCTTAGCCGTTGAACACGTCATCCACGCTTTTCAGCGGGTAGTTCTTCGGATACGGCAGGGTGGCCACACCGGTCTCGATCGCGGCTTTGGCCACAGCGTCGGAGATCAGGGTGATCAGGCGCTTGTCCATTGGCTTCGGAATGATGTACTCACGACCGAACGCCAGCGGGGCACCACCGTAGGCATCGCATACGTCCTGTGGTACCGGCAGCTTGGCCAGTTCACGCAGGGCGTTGGCAGCGGCCACTTTCATTTCTTCGTTGATGCGCTTGGCGCGAACGTCCAGGGCACCACGGAAGATGAACGGGAAGCCCAGTACGTTGTTGACCTGGTTCGGGTAGTCGGAACGACCGGTGGCCATGATCACGTCGTTGCGAGTGGCGTGCGCCAGTTCCGGGGAGATTTCCGGATCCGGGTTCGAGCAGGCGAAGACGATCGGATTGGCCGCCATCGACAGCAGGCCTTCAGCGCTCAGCAGGTTCGGGCCGGACAGACCGACGAACACGTCTGCGCCTTTCAGGGCGTCAGCCAGGCTGCGCTTGTCGGTGGTGTGAGCGAACACGGCTTTGTACTGGTTCAGGTCGTCACGGCCGGAGTGGATCACGCCGGTACGGTCAACCATGAAGATGTTTTCGATCTTCGCGCCCATGCTCACCAGCAACTTCATGCAGGAGATGGCCGCTGCGCCAGCGCCGAGGCAGACGATCTTGGCTTCCGGCAGGGTTTTGCCGGCGATTTCCAGGGCGTTGATCATGCCGGCAGCGGTCACGATCGCGGTGCCGTGCTGGTCATCGTGGAATACCGGGATGTCGCACTGTTCGATCAGAGCGCGCTCGATCTCAAAGCACTCAGGTGCCTTGATGTCTTCCAGGTTGATGCCACCGAAAGTGATGGAGATGCGTTTTACGGTGTCGATGAAGGCTTGCGGGCTTTCGGAATCGACTTCGATGTCGAACACGTCGATGCCGGCGAAGCGCTTGAACAGCACGCCCTTACCTTCCATCACTGGCTTGGAAGCCAATGGGCCGAGGTTACCCAGACCCAGAATCGCGGTGCCATCGGAAATGACTGCAACCAGGTTGCCCTTGCCGGTGTATTTGTAGGCCAGTTCAGGATCGCGGGCGATCTCACGCACTGGTTCAGCTACGCCGGGGCTGTAGGCCAGCGACAGGTCGCGGGCGGTAGCAGTGGCCTTGGTGAGCTCGACACTCAGCTTCCCTGGACGAGGATTGGCATGATATTCGAGAGCGGCAGTTTTCAGATCAGACATTTTGGCATTCCGCTTTTTACTGTTGGACAGACTGGTCAGCGAGGATACGCGCCTCGCAAAGTCCCCACAAGACTGAGCAGTCACCCCTGTCAAGCGCCCTGTCCTACGACTTTGGGCCAAGAGCCACGGCGCACAAGGGCTGGACTGTTCACAATCGATAGAAAAAATGTCTACAATTTTTAATCAGCGAGCGCTTTGCAGCATCGATGGATCGGTCAGTGGTAGTAACCAACGCGGTTGACCCGGTTTCAGGCCGCCACGTCGCGAGCGATCGACGATCCACCCGCGAGCCTCGATTTGCTTGCCCTTCAGCGCCTGCAATCGGGCACTGTCAAATTGTCCGACAAGATTGGGCGCAACGCGCAATACAAGCAAGCCCTGCAACTCGATCCAGATTCCGCCACGATTGCGCTGAACCTTGCTCACACGTCCACTGACCACGGCGAAACCCGAATCAGTGATCTGCTCTGCTTTCAGTACAGGCGACTGGCGCCACAGACCTCGACCGGCCTGCCTGGCACTGCGTTCGGCAGCCTGCTGACAGGCAACAAGATCGACGTTCGGCGCCACCGCGACCTGAAAACCAAGACCGTCGGCGAGCATTTGCGCTTCAAGACTGACGCCGCTGGCACTGTAGACATGCGCGAGGGTGCGACCGTAATGGTCTTTCGCTTGCTGGCCGAGCTGTAAACCGACCCGGCCGCCGCTGTCCGCCACCAGAGCTTCAAGGCGTTTGCGCGCCGCCACGGCGAATGGCTCGTCGCTGCGGCCCTGCTTGCCCAGTTCCGGCGTGTTGAGGCCGATCATGCGCACACTGCGCCCGTCACTCAGGCGCAGGGTGTCGCCGTCGACCACACGCTGGACACTGACGCTGGTCAGGCCGGCAGGTGTCGGGCAGTACGCCTGGGCACCGGCCAGCCAAATCGCGGACACAAAAAAGGCGCCCACAAGGGACGCCTTTTTCATCAGCCTGGAGAAACCGTCGAGATTTTCCAGAATGATCGACCTTAGGCCTTTTTGCCGAAAGCACCGAAACGGTCGGCGAACTTCTGAACGCGACCACCGGTGTCCAGAGTCTTCTGCTTACCGGTGTAGAACGGGTGGCACTCGTTGCAAACGTCGATCGCCAGGGCTTTGCCGAAGGTCGAACGGGTTTCGAACTTGTTGCCGCAGCTGCAGGTAACAGCAACTACTGGGTAATTCGGGTGGATATCAGCTTTCATGATGTCTTCCTCAGCTAGCGTGCCGCCACCCAACACTATTGTTGAATACCGCACGTAATTAGGCCGCGGATTCTACCAGACAATGTCAATCGCGCAAGCTGTCCCTGAGACCGACCGTCTGCTAGGCTCCCGGCCCAATACGCGATTCCCTGTAGGAGTGAGCCTGCTCGCGATAGCGGTCTGTCATTCGACATTTTTGTCGTCTGATACACCGCTATCGCGAGCAGGCTCACTCCTACAAGGTTATGTGCCTAGCCCTTTTTATCGTCTGTTGATCGAGATCCCCCCGCGTGCCCGACGCCATTCTGCGCCTCGCCCTGCCTTCGCCCTTGCGCCGCCTGTTCGACTATCGAGCGCCGGCCGGCGTGCTGCGCACCCAGTTGCAGCCGGGGATGCGCCTGCGTGTGCCGTTCGGTCGGCGGGAGATGATCGGGATCCTGGTCGAGGTCACGGACACCAGCGAAGTGCCGCTGGAAAAGCTCAAACCGGCGCTGGCCCTGCTCGATGCCGAGCCGCCGCTGCCGCCAGCGCTGTTCAAGCTGTGCCTGTGGACATCGCAGTACTATCAGCACAGCCTTGGCGACACGTTGAGCTGGGCACTGCCGGTACTGCTGCGTCAGGGCGAACTGGCCGAGGCTCGCCAGGAGCGATTCTGGTCGGTAGCGCCCGGCGCCAGCCTCGATGATCCGCGCATCGCCCGCGCCCCACGGCAACGTGAAGCGCTGGCGACGCTGGCGCAGCACCCGCACGGCGTCGCCCATCAGTTGTTGAGCAAGCTGATGCTGAGCAAGGACAGTCTCGACCTGCTGCTGGCCAAGGGGCTGGTACAGGTGGAAATCCGCCGGCACGCCCCGGGCGTGCGCCATGAACACTGGCTGGCGCAACCGGAACTGCCGCTGAACACCGAACAACGCGCCGCTTACGAAGCGATCCGCGCCGGCTTCGACAGTTATCACGCGTTTCTGCTGGCCGGGGTGACCGGCAGCGGCAAGACCGAAGTCTATTTGCAACTGATCCGCGAAACCCTCGAAGCCGGCAAACAGGCGCTGGTGCTGATCCCCGAGATCAACCTCGGCCCGCAGACCCTGGCGCGTTTCGAGCAGCGTTTCAATGCGCGCATCGCCCTGCTGCATTCGGCGGTCAACGACCGCGAGCGCCTCGACGCCTGGCTCGCCGCCCGTGACGGCGAAGCCGACATTATTATCGGCACCCGCTCGGCGCTGTTCACCCCGATGAAGAACCCGGGGCTGATCATCATCGACGAAGAGCACGACGGCTCCTATAAACAGCAGGAAGGCCTGCGCTACCACGCCCGCGATCTGGCGTTGGTACGTGCCCGCCAGGAAAACATCCCGATCGTCCTCGGCTCCGCCACACCCTCGCTGGAAAGCCTGCACAACGCTTACACCGGCCGTTATGGCCTGTTGCGCCTCAACGAGCGGGCCGGCGGCGCCAAACAACCACGCTTCCTGCGTCTGGATGTGAAAAGCCGTCCGCTGGACAGCGGCATTTCCGGGCCGATGCAGCAAGCCATCGGCCAGACCCTTGCGGCCGGCCAGCAGGTGCTGGTGTTCCTCAACCGTCGCGGCTTTGCGCCGACCCTGCTGTGCCACGATTGCGGCTGGATGTCCGAGTGCTCGCGCTGCGATGCGCGGATGACCGTGCACCAGCGTTATGGCGAGCTGCGCTGCCACCACTGTGGCTACGTCGAACGCGTCCCGCGTCAGTGCCCCAAGTGCAACAAGGTCGACCTGCGACCGGTGGGTGCCGGTACCGAGCGCGCCGAGGAGCGGCTGGCGATTCTGTTCCCGGACTACCCGGTGCTGCGCGTCGATCGTGACAGCACTTCGCGCAAGGACGCGATGAATCAGTTGTTCGCGACGATTCAGAAGGGCCAGCCATGCATTCTGGTCGGCACTCAGATGTTGGCGAAGGGGCACCACTTCCCCCGGGTCACGCTGGTGTCGATTCTGGATGCCGACGGCGGACTGTTCTCCGGCGACTTCCGCGCCAGCGAGCGCATGGCGCAATTGATTGTGCAGGTCGCCGGACGCGCCGGCCGGGCCGAAGAGCCGGGCAAGGTGATCATCCAGACGCACCTGGCCGACCATCCTTTATTGGTGCAGTTGACCGAGCAGGGTTATTTCGCCTTTGCCGAGCAAGCCTTGAGCGAGCGCCGCGCCGCGGGGCTGCCGCCGTTCTCACATCTGGCATTGTTGCGCGCCGAAGCGCACAAGCCGGGGCAGGCCGAAGGCTTTCTCGATGAAGCGTGCAGCGCGGCCGAACGTTTGCTCGCCGAGCAGAATCTGACCGGCATCGAGTTGCTCGGGCCGGTGCCAGCACCAATGGAACGCCGCGCCGGACGCTATCGTGCACAGTTATTGGTGCAGGCGGCGGCGCGGGCACCGCTGCATCGGTTGCTCGCCAGTTGGTTGCTTGAGCTGGAACAAATGCCGAGCGGACGCGCGGTGCGCTGGTCGCTGGATGTGGATCCGGTCGATTTGTATTAGCAGATCAAAAGATCGCAGCCTTCGGCAGCGCCTACAGAATTCTTCGCGTTTTACTGTAGGAGCTGCCGAAGGCTGCGATCTTTTGCTTTTAATGTCACCACATATCCACATCCTGCCTGCTAAGGTTGGCAAGCCCGTCTTCGCAACGGATAATGCCCAGTTTTTCCACCCGCGCATCGATGCGCCGCCGCGCTTGCGGTCGAAAGAGAAGACCATGAAAGACACCATTCGCCAGCTGATCCAACAAGCCCTCACCCAACTCGTCAACGAAGGTGTGTTGCCTGAAGGCCTGTCGCCGGCGATTCAGGTGGAGAACGCCCGTGACAAGACCCACGGCGACTTCGCCAGCAACATCGCCATGATGCTGGCCAAGCCTGCAGGCATGAAGCCGCGTGATCTGGCGGAGAAAATCATCGCCGCGCTGCCGGCTGACGAAAATGTCACCAAGGCCGAAATCGCCGGCCCAGGCTTTATCAATTTCTTCCAGAACACCCAGGCCCTGGCCTCGCGCCTCGACGCCGCGCTGGCCGATGCTCACGTTGGCGTACGCAAGGCCGGCCCGGCGCAGCGCACCGTGGTCGACCTGTCGGCGCCGAACCTGGCCAAAGAGATGCACGTCGGCCACTTGCGCTCGACCATCATCGGCGACGGCGTGGCGCGCGTACTTGAGTTCCTCGGCGACGAAGTGATCCGTCAGAACCACGTCGGCGACTGGGGTACCCAGTTCGGCATGTTGATGGCGTACCTGCAGGAAAACCCGATCACCAGCGACGAGCTGTCCGATCTGGAAAACTTCTACCGCGCCGCCAAGCAGCGTTTCGACGAATCCGCAGAGTTCGCCGACCGCGCTCGTGGCCTGGTGGTCAAGCTGCAGGCCGGCGACGCCGAGTGCCTGGCGCTGTGGACCCGGTTCAAGGACATCTCGCTGTCGCACTGCCAGAAGATCTACGAACTGCTCAACGTCAAACTGACCATGGCCGACGTGATGGGCGAAAGCGCCTACAACGACGACCTGATCAACGTGGTCAACGACCTGAAAGCCGCCGGCATGCTGGTCGAAAGCAACGGCGCCCAGTGCGTGTTCCTCGACGAGTTCAAGAATGCCGACGGCGATCCGCTGCCGGTGATCATCGTCAAGGCTGACGGCGGCTACCTGTACGCCACCACTGACCTGGCGGCCGTGCGCTACCGCAGCGGCAAACTGAAAGCCGATCGCGCGCTGTACTTCGTCGACCAACGTCAGGCCCTGCACTTCCAGCAAGTGTTCGCCGTGGCGCGCAAAGCCGGTTTCGTGACCCATCCGATGGAGATGGAGCACATGGGCTTCGGCACCATGAACGGCGCCGACGGCCGTCCGTTCAAGACCCGTGACGGCGGCACCGTGAAGCTGATCGACCTGCTGACCGAAGCCCAGGAACGCGCCTACAACCTGGTCAAAGAGAAGAACCCGGAGCTTGCCGAAGACGAACTGCGCAACATCGCCAAGGTCGTCGGCATCGGTGCGGTGAAATACGCCGACCTGTCCAAGCACCGCACCAGCGACTACAGCTTCAACTTCGACCTGATGCTCAACTTCGAAGGCAACACCGCGCCGTACCTGCTGTACGCCTACACCCGTGTCGCCGGTGTGTTCCGCAAACTGGGCAAGGACTTCAGCGAAGTCGATGGCCAGATCGTCCTTGAAGCGGCGCACGAGCAAGAGCTGGCAGCGAAGCTGGCGCAGTTCGGCGAAGTGCTGAACAACGTCGCCGAAAAAGGCACCCCGCACATCCTCTGCACCTATCTGTATGACGTCGCCGGTCTGTTCTCCAGCTTCTACGAGAACTGCCCGATCCTCGCCGCCGAAACGCCGGCCCAGATGCAGAGCCGTCTGCGTCTGGCCGCGCTGACCGGTCGTACTCTCAAGCAAGGCCTGGAACTGTTGGGCCTGGAAACTCTGGAGCGCATGTAAGTTGGCTGCCAAGAAAAAACCTGCACCCAAGCGTGGCGCCAGCCGTTACCAAGCTCCTGCAAAGCAACCGATCCCGGGTTGGCTGTGGATGGCCATCGGCCTGACGGTCGGTGCATTCATCGTGTTCCTGATGAAACTGGAGCCGGGCAAGGGCAGCGACACGGTCAAGCGCGAGAAAGTCGAGCAAGCGCAACAGCAGAAAGCCAAGATCGCCGAGGCCAACAAGACCCCGCCGAGCCCGACGCAACCGGTGAAGCCGAAGTACGACTTCTACACCCTGCTGCCGGAATCGGAAGTGATCGTGCCACCGGACGCCGTGCCGGAGAAAACCCTGCCGACGCCGCAAGTGCCGAACATCCCGACCACTCCGGTAACCCCGGCGGAAGCGGCGAAGATCGACACCGCGCGCGCTCAGGCGGCTCTGGCCGGGATCACCCCGCCGCCAGCGCCTCCGGTGAGCAAGGCAGCGCCAGTGACCAAGTTCTTCCTCCAGGCCGGTTCGTTCCGCAAAGAGGCGGATGCGGACAAGGTGCGGGCGCAGATCATTCTGCTCGGTCAGGCCGTTTCGGTTGAGTCGGGCACGGTCAAGGATGAAACCTGGTACCGCGTATTGGTCGGTCCTTTCAGTAACCGCGAACAACTGACCACCGCGCAGAAACAACTGGCGGGCAGCGGCTTCAGCAATCTGTTGTTACAACAACGCCAGAGCCGCTGATTTAGCGCCCGCAGGCAACACCAATCCCCTGTAGGGGCTGCCGCAGGCTGCGATCTTTTGATTTTGTTTCAAGAGCAAGATCAAAAGATCGCAGCCTGCGGCAGCCCCTACAGTTGATCACCGCTCGTCCCCTCTCCCGCGCTATGGTTGAAATCCTCTCCAGCACCCCCATATGAATGGGCATAAGGCATTTTCGCCCCGCTGCGTGGAGACTCTTCCCTTGACCACCATCGTTTCAGTCCGCCGCCACGGCAAAGTCGTCATGGGCGGCGACGGCCAGGTTTCTCTCGGCAACACCGTCATGAAAGGCAACGCGAAGAAAGTTCGCCGCCTGTACCACGGTCAGGTCATCGCCGGTTTCGCCGGTGCCACCGCCGACGCCTTCACCCTGTTCGAACGTTTCGAAGGCCAGCTCGAGAAACATCAGGGCCACCTGATCCGCGCCGCTGTCGAACTCGCCAAAGAATGGCGCACCGACCGTTCCCTGAGCCGCCTCGAAGCCATGCTCGCGGTCGCCAACAAGGACGCTTCCCTGATCATCACCGGCAACGGTGACGTGGTCGAACCGGAAAACGGCCTGATCGCCATGGGTTCCGGTGGCGGTTACGCGCAGGCTGCGGCCAGCGCGCTGCTGAAAAAGACTGACCTGTCGGCCCGTGAGATCGTCGAAACCGCCCTCGGCATCGCTGCCGACATCTGTGTATTCACCAACCACACTCAGACCATTGAGGAGCAGGATCTCGCTGAAGAAGCCTGAGTCGGCCTTGCGCCACGGCTTGTTTCTGCTTGAGGACCGTCAATTATTATGTCCATGACTCCCCGCGAAATCGTCCACGAACTCAACCGCCATATCATCGGCCAGGACGATGCCAAGCGCGCCGTCGCGATTGCCTTGCGCAACCGCTGGCGCCGCATGCAGCTGCCTGAAGAGCTGCGTGTTGAAGTGACCCCGAAGAACATCCTGATGATCGGCCCGACCGGTGTCGGTAAAACCGAGATCGCCCGTCGTCTGGCGAAACTGGCCAACGCGCCGTTCATCAAGGTCGAAGCGACCAAGTTCACCGAAGTCGGCTACGTTGGCCGTGACGTCGAATCGATCATCCGTGATCTGGCCGACGCCGCGATCAAGATGCTCCGCGAGCAGGAAATGACCCGCGTGCGTCACCGTGCCGAAGACGCCGCCGAGGACCGCATCCTCGACGCGTTGCTGCCGCCGGCGCGCATGGGCTTCAGCAATGAAGAAACCCCGAGCACCGATTCCAACACCCGCCAGCTGTTCCGCAAGCGCCTGCGCGAAGGTCAGCTGGACGACAAGGAAATCGAGATCGAAGTTGCCGAAGTGTCCGGCATCGAGATCGCCACGCCGCCAGGCATGGAAGAGATGACCAGCCAGTTGCAGAACCTGTTCGCTAACATGGGCAAGGGCAAGAAAAAGGCCCGCAAGCTCAAGGTCAAGGAAGCGCTGAAGCTGGTGCGCGACGAAGAGGCCGGGCGTCTGGTCAACGAAGAAGAGCTGAAAGCCAAGGCGCTGGAAGCGGTCGAGCAGCACGGTATCGTGTTCATCGACGAGATCGACAAGGTCGCCAAGCGCGGCAATGTCGGCGGCGCCGATGTGTCCCGTGAAGGCGTGCAGCGCGACCTGCTGCCGCTGATCGAAGGCTGCACCGTCAACACCAAGCTGGGCATGGTCAAGACCGACCACATCCTGTTCATCGCGTCCGGTGCGTTCCACCTGAGCAAGCCGAGCGACCTGGTGCCTGAGCTGCAGGGTCGTCTGCCGATCCGTGTCGAACTCAAGGCGCTGAGCCCGGAAGACTTCGAACGCATCCTCAGCGAGCCGCACGCTTCGCTCACCGAGCAATACTGCGCGCTGCTGAAAACCGAAGGCCTGAACATCCAGTTCCAGCCGGAAGGCATCAAGCGTCTGGCCGAGATCGCCTGGCAGGTCAACGAGAAGACCGAGAACATCGGTGCCCGCCGCCTGCACACGCTGCTTGAGCGGCTGCTGGAAGAAGTGTCGTTCAGTGCCGGCGACCTCGCCAGCGCCCATGACGACAAGCCGATCCTGATCGACGCCGAGTACGTCAACAGCCACTTGGGCGAATTGGCGCAGAACGAGGACCTGTCCCGTTATATCCTGTAGGTCACCTTCTCTGTAGGAGCTGCCGAAGGCTGCGATCTTTTGATTTTGATTTAAAAGACAAGATCAAAAGATCGCAGCCTTCGGCAGCTCCTACAGAGGTGTTCCATCTAGTCGGATGACCTGTAATGACCAATATTCCCACCGACATCAAACTGCACAAAGCCTCGAAAACCCTGACGCTCAAATACGCGTCCGGCGAGGAGTACACCCTGCCCGCAGAATTCCTGCGCGTGCATTCCCCCTCCGCCGAGGTCCAGGGCCACGGCAAACCGATCCTGCAATTCGGCAAGCTCAATGTCGGCCTCAGCGGCCTGGAACCGGCCGGTCAGTACGCACTGAAACTGACCTTCGACGACGGTCACGACAGCGGCCTGTTCACCTGGGATTACCTCTACGAGCTGGGGCGACGTTATGACGCACTCTGGGCCGATTATCTGGCCGAGCTCAAGGCGGCCGGGAAAACCCGCGATCCGGACGAATCGATCGTCAAGCTGATGCTCTAGTCCGAGACTCTTGCTCTTTAGAGGGCATTTTCTAAATTCATCTGTTTGAATGCTCTGCTGTGTGGCCGAGGATCGGCTGCTTGCGAAAAAAATTAAACTCGGGTAACCAATGGAGCTGGCAAGTTCCCTGCAGTGCTCTATGAACTGTAAAGCAGCTATGCAGAATTAACGGTCACCCGAGCAGTAGTACCTGGCATCTGGCTGTGGAACTGCACAGCAGAAAACCGGGTACTCGTCTCAGGACAATGGAGCGTCGTAGATGAGTAACAAGAATAACGATGACCTGAAGTACCAAGCCTCGGAAAACACCCTGGGGCTTAATCCCGTCGTTGGGCTGCGCGGAAAGGATCTGCTGGCCTCTGCTCGTATGGTGCTGACCCAGGCCATCAAACAACCGATCCATAGCGTCAGGCACGTGACCCATTTCGGCCTCGAACTGAAGAACGTGCTGTTCGGCAAATCCGAACTGCAACCGGCCAGCGATGACCGTCGCTTCGCCGATCCGGCCTGGAGCCAGAACCCGCTCTACAAACGTTATCTGCAAACCTACCTGGCGTGGCGCAAGGAGCTCCATTCCTGGATCGACGACAGCAGCCTGTCACCCAAAGACATCGCGCGCGGCCACTTCGTGATCAACCTGATGACCGAAGCCATGGCCCCGACCAACACGGCGGCCAACCCCGCAGCAGTTAAACGCTTCTTCGAGACCGGCGGCAAAAGCCTGCTCGACGGTCTCTCGCATCTGGCCAAGGATCTGGTGCACAACGGCGGCATGCCGAGCCAGGTCAACATGGGCGCGTTCGAGGTCGGCAAGAGCCTGGGCGTGACCGAAGGCGCGGTGGTGTTTCGCAACGACGTGCTGGAGCTGATCCAGTACAAGCCGATCACCGAGCAAGTTCACGAGCGTCCACTGCTCGTGGTGCCACCGCAGATCAACAAGTTCTACGTATTCGATCTGAGCCCGGACAAGAGCCTGGCGCGCTTCTGCCTGCGCAATAATGTGCAGACCTTCATCGTCAGCTGGCGCAACCCGACCAAGGCCCAGCGCGAGTGGGGCCTGTCGACCTACATCGATGCGCTCAAGGAAGCGGTCGACGTGGTCACGGCGATCACCGGCAGCAAAGACGTGAACATGCTGGGCGCCTGCTCCGGCGGCATCACCTGCACCGCCCTGCTCGGCCACTACGCCGCCCTCGGCGAGAAGAAGGTCAACGCCTTGACCCTGCTGGTCAGCGTGCTCGACACCACCCTGGACAGCGACGTCGCCCTGTTCGTCGACGAGCAGACCCTGGAGACCGCCAAGCGCCACTCGTATCAGGCCGGCGTGCTCGAAGGCAAGGACATGGCCAAGATCTTCGCGTGGATGCGTCCGAACGATCTGATCTGGAACTACTGGGTCAACAACTACCTGCTCGGCAACGAACCGCCGGTGTTCGACATCCTGTTCTGGAACAACGACACCACCCGGTTGCCGGCGGCGTTCCACGGCGACCTGATCGAGATGTTCAAAAACAACCCACTGATCCGCCCCAATGCACTGGAAGTGTGCGGCACGCCGATCGACCTCAAGCAGGTCACTGCCGACATCTATTCGCTCGCCGGCACCAACGACCACATCACCCCGTGGAAGTCCTGCTACAAGTCGGCGCAGCTGTTTGGCGGCAAGGTCGAGTTCGTGCTGTCGAGCAGCGGGCATATCCAGAGCATTCTGAATCCGCCGGGCAACCCGAAATCGCGTTACATGACCAGCGAAGGCATGGCCGCCAATGCCGATGAGTGGCAAGAGAACTCCACCAAGCACACCGACTCCTGGTGGCTGCACTGGCAGACGTGGCAGGCCGAACGCTCGGGCAATCTGAAAAAGGCGCCGACCAAACTGGGCAACAAGGCGTATGCGCCAGGTGAAGCATCGCCGGGCACTTATGTACATGAGCGGTAACTGACACCACCCGCTCTCACTGTAGGAGCGGGCCTGTGGCGAGGGGGCTTGCCCCCGTTGGGCTGCGAAGCGGCCCCGAAACCTGTAACCGCGGTTTATCAGACACATCGCGATTACTCGATTCACGACTGCTTCGCAGCCGAACGGGGGCAAGCCCCCTCGCCACATGGCTCATTCCCACAGGAGATTGGGGGTACTTAAAATCCACAGGGCCTGAAGCATGCCGCAACCGTTCATTTTCCGTACCGTCGATCTGGATGGGCAAACCCTCCGCACCGCGGTACGCCCCGGCAAGCCTCACTTGACGCCCTTGCTGATATTCAACGGCATCGGCGCCAACCTGGAGCTGGTGTTTCCGTTCGTCGCGGCGCTGGACCCGGATCTGGAAGTGATCGCCTTCGACGTGCCCGGTGTCGGCGGTTCGTCGACGCCGCGCCGGCCGTATCGCTTTCCCGGACTGGCGAAGCTGACCGCACGAATGCTCGATTACCTCGACTACGGTCAGGTCAACGTGATTGGCGTGTCCTGGGGCGGGGCGCTGGCGCAGCAGTTCGCCCACGACTACCCCGAACGCTGCAAGAAACTGGTGCTGGCAGCGACCGCGGCCGGTGCCTTCATGGTGCCGGGCAAGCCGAAAGTGCTGTGGATGATGGCCAGTCCCCGGCGCTACATCCAGCCATCGCACGTGATCCGGATCGCGCCGCTGATCTATGGCGGCTCGTTCCGCCGTGACCCGACGCTGGCCGCCAGCCATGCGGCCAAGGTGCGTTCGGCGGGCAAGCTCGGTTACTACTGGCAACTGTTCGCCGGGCTGGGCTGGACCAGCATTCACTGGCTGCACAAGATCCATCAGCCGACCCTGGTGCTGGCCGGCGACGACGATCCGCTGATCCCGTTGATCAACATGCGCATGCTCGCCTGGCGGATTCCCAACGCCCAGCTGCACATCATCGACGATGGCCACTTGTTCCTGATTACCCGCGCCGAAGCCGTGGCGCCGATCATCATGAAATTCCTGGAGGAGGAGCGGCAGCGCGCCGTGATGCACCCGCACCCGACACCTTTGGGCGGATAAACCGCAGCGGCAGGTTTTATGCAGGGCTTGATACAAAGTGCGCGGCAGGACGCCGCGCAGGCAGCAACCCGTAACAGCGACTATGGTGTTCTGGTTCGGTGAGTTTGTTTTTGACCTGAAGACGAAGGAGTGTTGAGTCATGCGCGACAAACCTGCGACGGGCGTAGTGCCCAGTCCCGCCGTGTTCATCAATGCACAAAGTGCAATGACCGGCTTGCGTGGCCGGGACTTGATCTCGACGTTGCGCAGTGTTGCGGCCCACGGCCTGCGCAACCCTCTCCACAGTGCCAGACACGCCTTGAAACTCGGCGGCCAGCTCGGTCGCGTGCTGCTCGGTGAAACCTTGCACCCGACCAACCCGCAGGATGCGCGGTTCGCCGACCCGACGTGGAGCCTCAACCCGTTCTACCGGCGCAGCCTGCAGGCGTATCTGGCCTGGCAGAAACAGGTCAAGAGCTGGATCGACGAAAGCAGCATGAGCGAGGACGACCGCGCCCGCGCGCACTTCGCTTTCACGCTGCTCAACGACGCCGTCGCGCCCTCCAACACCCTGCTCAACCCGCTGGCGATCAAGGAGCTGTTCAACTCCGGCGGTCACAGCCTGGTGCGCGGCCTGAGCCATCTGCTCGATGATTTGCTGCACAACGACGGCCTGCCGCGTCAGGTCACCAAGCAGGCTTTCGAGGTCGGCAAGACGGTCGCCACCACCACCGGCGCCGTGGTGTTTCGCAACGAGATGCTCGAGCTGATCCAGTACAAGCCGATGAGCGAAAAGCAGTACGCCAAGCCGCTGCTGGTGGTGCCGCCGCAAATCAACAAGTACTACATTTTCGACCTCAGTCCGCACAACAGCTTCGTCCAGTACGCGCTGAAGAACGGCCTGCAGACCTTCATGATCAGTTGGCGCAACCCGGATGTGCGCCACCGCGAATGGGGCTTGTCGACCTACGTCGAGGCCGTGGAAGAAGCGATGAACGTCTGCCGGGCGATCACCGGCGCCCGCGACGTCAACCTGATGGGCGCCTGCGCCGGGGGCCTGACCATCGCCGCGTTGCAGGGACATCTGCAAGCCAAACGGCAGCTGCGGCGGATCTCCAGTGCGACCTATCTGGTCAGCCTGCTCGACAGCCAGATCGAAACCCCGACCACCCTGTTCGCCGATGAACAGACCATCGAAGCGGCCAAGCGCCGCTCCTATCAGAAAGGCGTGCTCGACGGTCGTGACATGGCCAAGGTGTTCGCCTGGATGCGGCCCAACGATCTGATCTGGAGCTATTTCGTCAACAACTACCTGTTGGGCAAAGAACCGCCGGCCTTCGACATCCTCTACTGGAACAACGACAACACCCGCCTGCCCGCTGCGTTTCACGGCGACCTGCTGGACTTCTTCAAGCACAACCCGCTGACCCACCCGGGCGGGCTGGAAGTCTGCGGCACACCGATCGACCTGCAGAAAGTCACTGTCGACAGCTTCAGCGTGGCCGGCATGAACGACCACATCACACCGTGGGACGCGGTGTACCGCTCGACCCTGTTGCTCGGTGGTGAGCGGCGTTTTGTGCTGTCCAACAGCGGCCACGTGCAGAGCATCCTCAACCCGCCAAGCAACCCGAAAGCCAATTACGTCGAAAACGGCAAACTGAGCAGCGACCCGCGCGCCTGGTACTACGACGCCAAACGCGTCGACGGCAGTTGGTGGCCGCAGTGGCTGGAGTGGATTCAGCAGCGCTCCGGTGCCCAGCGCGAGACCCTGATGACCCTCGGCAACCCGAACTATCCACCGATGGAAGCAGCACCCGGCACCTACGTGCATGTGCGCTGACGCGTAACCGAACTTTTCTAAGAAGACTGGATGAAAACCCGCGACCGGATTCTCGAATGTGCCCTGCAACTGTTCAACGAAAAGGGTGAGCCCAACGTCTCCACCATGGAAGTTGCCAACGAAATGGGGATCAGCCCCGGCAACCTCTACTACCACTTCCACGGCAAGGAGCCGTTGATACTCGGCCTGTTTGACCGCTTCCAGAATGAACTGGCGCCGCTGCTCGACCCACCGTCGGATGTCGAGCTGGCGCCGGAGGATTACTGGCTGTTTCTGCATCTGATCGTCGAGCGGCTGGCGCAGTACCGCTTTCTGTTCCAGGACCTGTCGAACCTCGCCGGGCGCCTGCCGAAACTGGCCAAGGGCATTCGCAATCTGCTCAACGCCCTCAAGCGCACGTTGGCGTCATTGCTGGCGCGCTTGAAAGCCTCGGGGCAGTTGGTCAGTGACACTCAAGCGCTGGGGCAACTGGTGGAGCAGATCACCATGACCCTGCTGTTCTCGCTGGACTATCAACGGATTCTCGATCGCGAGGGTGAGGTCAGGCTGGTGGTGTACCAGATCATGATGCTGGTGGCGCCGCACCTGCTGCCGCCAGTGAAGGTGGCGACGGAGCGGATGGCTTTGCAATACCTCGAAGACCATTAACGTCAAAAGATCGCAGCCTGCGGAAGCTCCTACATTGGTCATGTTCGCCGCCCATTTTTCGGTTTGGCAACGATCCTGTAGGAGCTGCCGCAGGCGGCGATCTTTTGATCTTCAAACAAAAACGCCCGACCTTCACAGGCCGGGCGTTTTGTTTTGCCCTGAGGAATCAGGACTGACTGGTTGGCGTCGACGGGGTCGATGCAACAGTCGGGGTTGCCACCGGAGTCGGTGCAGCGGCGGAGTTCGACGCGCTGACCGGGGTTGCGGGCGTGGCAGGTTTGGCTGCAGCAGGCGCTGCCGGCTTCGGCGCAGCGGCTTTCGGCGCGGCCGGTTTTTTCACTGCCGGTTTTTTCGCCGCAGCCGGTTTGGCTGCAGGCTTGGCAGCCGGTTTGGCGGCTGCGGTTTTCGCGGCTGGCTTGGCGGCTGGTTTTGCTGCCGGTTTCGCGGCGGCTTTGGCGGCTACCGGTTTGGCTGCAGCTTTTGCTGCTGGCTTGGCGGCGGCGGTTTTCGCGGCAGGTTTTGCTGCTGCGGTTTTGGCAGCAGGCTTGGCCGCAGCTTTCGCAGCCGGTTTGGCAGGCGCTTTAGCCAGTGGCTTGGCTGCCGTTTTTGCGGCGGGTTTAGCCGCTGCGGTTTTTGCCGCCGGTTTGGCCGCAGCGGTTTTCGCCGCGACCGGTTGGGTTTTCAGACCGGTGAGTTTCTCGATCTGCTTGGTCAGGGTTTCAACCTTGCTGTGCAGCGCTTTCACCTCATTGCGGCTTGGCACACCCAGGCGCGAAATCGCGCTGTTCAGGCGCTTGTCGAAAGCCCCTTCCAGCTCGTCCCACTTGCCCAGTGCGCGATCTTTCACGCCGCTGATGCGCGACTTGGCCGAAGAAGCCGAGTCCTTGGCGGCATCGACTTTTTTGCCGACTGCCGACTTGGTGAGCTTCTCGGCTTTCTCGCCGTCTTTGACCAGTGACTCGAAGAGCTTGCTGCCGTCAGTGTCGATCTTCGAGTACACGCCTAAACCAGCCAGCCAGATTTTGCGGGAGTAGTCTTCGACTTTCCCAATCCACGAGCTGCCTTCTTTATCGGTGTTCTTTTTACCAGCCATCCCGTTCTCCTTAAGATTTACGCGCGACGCGTTCGAGCAATGCCGTCAGCTCATCGAGCTTAGCAGAGAGTGTCTCAACGTCATGTTTAGACGGAATGCCGATACGATTCAAGGCGCTTGCTACACGGGAGTCGAACGCCTTCTCGACCTTGTCGAGCTGGACCTCGACGCGGCCTTTGAACGAGCTGACTTCGCCCTTGGCTTCATCGATCTCGGCGTTGGCCGCTTCGAGTTTTTCGGTGACGACTTTTTTGCCTTTCTTTTCAACAGTTTGACCAGCCTTGATCAACTCCTGAAAGTAGTCGCTACCTTCTTGGCCGACCTTGGCGTAGGCACCCAGGCCTGCCAGCCAGATCTTGCGGGCATAGGATTTGACGTCGCTCAGAGCAGAAGTCGAAGCGTCGATTTTTTTCTTCAAAATGACTTTGGCCATGGTGCACCTCACGCGCAGAAGGTTTGAGGAACTGCCCGCAGATGTGTCGGGCTCAGGCACAAAGTAGGGAGAAAAATTAGAAACGGCACCCTAACAACTGACATGAAAGCTCGGGTGCAGCGCAAAAAAATGTAGGAGTGAGCCTGCTCGCGATAGCGGTCTGTCAGTCAACATTGCGGTGACTGACAGACCGCTATCGCGAGCAGGCTCACTCCTACAGGGGATCGTATTTCAGGCAGAAATCAGACCAGAGCTTTATCGAGGGCTTTTTCGATCTCGGCTTTGATCATGCCGCTCATGGCCGACATCATGATGCCCAGCTCCACATCGACGCGGATCGAATCGTCCGCCACATGCACTGCGCCTTTCACGCCCGAGCGTTTGAGGTTCAGGGTATCGCCCGACCACTGCGGCTCCAGACCGTATTGGTCGGAGAGTTTTTGCGCCAGCTTGTCGGCCTTCTCGCGGGCGGCTTCCTTGCCCAGGTTGTGGGCACGCTCAACACTGATTTTGGCCATTGAATGACTCCTGAATAATAAATATGCGTCGGTAAATCTTGACCGCGTCTGCGGCAAATCGTCCCGAAGGTTGCCCATCTTACCTTTAGCCATTCCAAGACAAAGCATGGCTTGGGGATTAGAATGTCGCGCATTCTCTTTTGGTGACAGCGATATGACTGATCAGCGCAAAGGCAGCGATGCCGAACCCACCACACACTTCGGCTTCAAAAACGTTCCGGAAAGCCAGAAAGCGGAAAAAGTCGCTGAGGTTTTCCACTCGGTAGCCGCGAAATACGACCTGATGAACGACCTTCTGTCGGGCGGCATGCACCGTCTGTGGAAGCGTTTCGCGATCGAACTGTCGGGCGTGCGCAGCGGCAACCGTGTGCTGGACATCGCTGGTGGCACTGGCGACCTGACCAAGAAGTTCTCCCATCTGGTGGGCCCGACCGGCCAGGTGGTGCTGGCCGACATCAACGAATCCATGCTCAAGGTCGGTCGTGACCGCCTGCTGGACCTGGGTGTGTCGGGCAACGTCGAGTTCGTTCAGGCGGACGCCGAAAAGCTGCCGTTCCCGGACAACCACTTCGATTGTGTGACCATCGCCTTCGGCCTGCGCAACGTGACGCATAAAGAAGACGCCCTGCGCTCGATGCTGCGCGTGCTCAAGCCTGGCGGTCGCCTGCTGGTGCTGGAGTTCTCCAAGCCGACCAACGCGCTGATGTCCAAGGCTTACGACGCCTACTCGTTCGCCTTCATGCCGCTGATGGGCAAGCTCATCACCAATGACTCGGAAAGCTATCGCTACCTGGCCGAATCGATCCGCATGCACCCGAATCAGGAAACCCTGAAGTCGATGATGGTCGACGCCGGTTTCGACCGCGTGACCTATCACAACATGACCGCAGGCATCGTCGCCCTGCACCGCGGCATCAAGCCCTGATGTTGCTTACCGGGCTGCTCGCCAGCGTCGAACTCGGTCTGAACCGGGTGCTGCGTCTCGACAGCACGGCACTGCCGCGGCTGGCGCATCTGACCGGCAAGGTGATTGCCGTCGATTGCCGCAGCCCGGCGCTGCAACTGTTCATCCTGCCCAGCGATGAGGGCCTGATGCTGGCCTCGCACTGGGAAACCGGTGTCGACTGCACCCTGCGCGCGCCCGCGTCGAGCCTGGTGAAACTGGCCGTGAGCAAAGACAAGACCGCGGTGCTGCACGCCCCGGAAGTCGAGCTCGACGGTGACAGCGGCGTGCTGCTGGAGCTGGCCGGTGTGCTACAGGACCTGGAGCTGGACTGGGAGTACGAACTCTCGCGCTGGCTGGGTCCGGTCGCCACGCAACTGGTTGGCGGTCATCTGCGCAGCCGAGCACGCTGGTATCAACAAGGATTTGCCAGCCTCAACCAGAACCTCGCCGAATACCTCGCCGAAGAATCGCGCACCCTCGTCGGGCAGCGCGAAGCCGAAGCACGATTCAGCGAACTGGACCGGATCAAACTTGATCTGGAACGTCTCGAGGCGCGTTTCGAGCGCCTTTCCCGATCCCTCGACCCAAGCGATAACGCATGAAGCTGCTTGCCGTCCGCCGTTTGTTGCGCATCCAGCGCGTCGTGATCCGCTACCGCCTCGATGACCTGCTGTTCGATCTGCCACTGCCCTGGTTTCTCCTGGCACTGCGCTATGTGCTGCCGTGGCGCTGGTTCCCGCGCAAACCGCTGGAGCTGAGCCGTGGTGCGCGCCTGCGTCTGGCGTTGCAGGACCTGGGGCCGATCTTCATCAAGTTCGGGCAGATTCTCTCGACCCGCCGCGACCTGCTGCCGGAAGACATCGCCGATGAGCTGATGCTGCTGCAGGACCGCGTGCCGCCGTTCGATTCGCAGCTGTCGATCAAGCTGATCGAAGAGCAACTGGGCAAGAAAATCAGCGAAGTGTTCAGCCGCTTTGACGTCGAACCGCTGGCCTCGGCCTCGGTGGCGCAGGTGCATGCTGCGCAGCTGAAAACCGGCGAAGAAGTGGTGGTCAAGGTGATCCGCCCGGGCCTGAAACCGGTGATCGCTCAGGATCTGGCGTGGCTGTTCATCCTCGCCCGCGCCGCCGAAAAAGTCTCCGCCGATGCCCGCCTGCTGCACCCGGTAGACGTGGTGCAGGACTACGAAAAGACCATCTACGACGAGCTCGACCTGCTGCGCGAGGCGGCCAACGCCAGTCAGCTCAAGCGCAACTTCGAAGGCTCGCCGCTGCTGTACGTGCCGCAGGTCTACTGGGACTGGTGCCGGCCGAAAGTGCTGGTGATGGAGCGTATCTACGGGATTCAGGTAACGGATCTGGCGACCCTCGCCGACCAGCGCACCGACATGAAGATGCTCGCCGAGCGCGGCGTGGAGATCTTCTTCACTCAGGTGTTCCGCGACAGTTTCTTCCACGCCGACATGCACCCGGGCAACATCTTCGTCAGCACCGTCAATCCGTGGAGCCCGCAGTACATTGCGATCGACTGCGGTATCGTCGGCAGCCTGACTCCAGAAGACCAGGACTATCTGGCGCGTAACCTGTTCGCCTTCTTCAAGCGCGACTACCGCCGCGTGGCGCAGTTGCATATTGACTCGGGCTGGGTGCCGGCGGAAACCAAACTCAACGAATTCGAAGCGGCGATCCGCACCGTGTGCGAACCGATCTTCGAAAAACCGTTAAAAGATATTTCATTTGGCCAGGTGCTGATGCGCCTGTTCCAGACCGCGCGACGCTTCAACATGGAAGTCCAGCCGCAGTTGGTGCTGCTGCAAAAGACCCTGCTGAACATCGAAGGCCTGGGCCGTCAGCTGTACCCGGATCTGGACTTGTGGAACACCGCGCAGCCGTTCCTCGAACGCTGGATGCGCGAGCGCGTCAGCCCGAAAGCCTTGATCGGCAACGTGCAGAGCCAGTTCGAGCAGCTTCCGCACCTGGCGAATATGGCCCGCGACCTGCTCGAACGCATGTCCCAGCCACATGCCAACGACCCGCCGCCACCGTGGCACAAACGCAAGGACGACTGGTTCCTGCGCCTGCTTGGCTGCGCTCATCTGGCGGGCGGCACCATTCTCGCCGCCGGTGGCCCGTTGAACGAACTGGGGCATTGGCCGGCCGGTATCATGGTGGCAGTCGGCTTGTATCTGGTCGTTCGCCGATAGCACGAATCAGCTGCAAGTTATAAGCTGCGAGCTGCAAGCCTGACGACACAGGAACACCGCAACCTGCTTTTACTTGCAGCTTGAAGCTCAACGCTTGTAGCTGCGTTTCGGGAATTGAAGATGAAAAACTGGCTGGACGAGATCAAGTGGGACGCGGATGGCCTGGTGCCGGCGATTGCCCAGGATCACAAGACCGGACGCGTGCTGATGATGGCCTGGATGAACCGCGAAGCGCTCGAACTGACCGCTGCGGAAAACCGTGCAATCTACTGGTCACGTTCCCGTGGCAAGCTGTGGCGCAAGGGCGAAGAGTCCGGCCATGTGCAGACGCTGCATGAAATGCGTCTGGACTGTGATGCCGACGTGATCATCCTGATGGTTGAACAGATCGGCGACATCGCTTGCCATACCGGCCGTCAAAGCTGCTTTTATCGTGTCTTCGAAAACGGCGACTGGAAGACCGTCGACCCGGTACTCAAAGACCCGCACGCTATCTATTCCGCAGGACAATAGGATGTGTCATCAGTCATTTACTGAGCTGCGTTGCCGGCTGAAAGCGCGCCAGGCAAGGCGCAGGCCGCCGGGAATGTCTTTTCCTTCCCAAGGACTGCAACGCACCATGGCGCGCTTTCAGCCGACAACCCGAAGGGCCGGGCCTGATTTTGTGCAGGGCTGCGTTACTCGTCGTTTATTTGAAATGCCAAACCACACTCCTCGCGCCTTGCCCTGCACAAAATCAGGCTCCGGCGCAGCTCAGGAAATGACTGATGACACATCCTCCCATGAGTGACACCCTGACTCGTCTGGCCCAAGTGCTTGAAGAGCGCAAAGGCGCAGCGGCCGACAGCTCTTATGTAGCTAGTCTGTATCACAAAGGCCTGAACAAGATTCTGGAGAAAGTCGGCGAAGAGTCGGTCGAAACCATTATTGCCGCCAAGGACGCCGCCATCAGCGGCGACTGCAGCGACGTGATCTACGAGACCGCCGACCTGTGGTTCCACAGCATGGTCATGCTTGCCCAACTGGGGCAGCATCCGCAGGCCGTGCTGGATGAACTGGATCGTCGCTTCGGCCTGTCCGGACACGTCGAGAAAGCCTCGCGTCCGTCCGCCTGAATAATTTTTAGAGAGGAACAGCAACATGGGCATTTTTGACTGGAAACACTGGATCGTCATTCTGGTAGTCGTGGTGCTGGTGTTCGGCACCAAGAAACTGAAAAACCTCGGCACCGACGTTGGCGAGTCGATCAAGGGCTTCCGCAAAGCCATGAACGACGAAGAGAAACCGGCCGCCGATCCGACCGTGACGCCTGCGCAACCGGTGCCACCGGTGCAGCCGCAAGCCACCGCTCAGGCCAACCCGCCGCACACCATCGACGTGCAGGCGCAGAAAGTCGAAGAGCCGATCCGCAAAGACGTGTGAGCACTGACTAATGTTTGGTATCAGCTTCTCTGAACTGCTGCTCGTCGGCCTCGTCGCCCTGCTGGTGCTGGGCCCCGAGCGTCTGCCGGGCGCTGCGCGCACCGCCGGCCTGTGGGTTGGGCGGCTGAAGCGCAGCTTCAACGCGATCAAACAGGAAGTTGAACGTGAAATCGGTGCCGACGAGATCCGTCGGCAACTGCACAACGAGCACATCCTGTCGCTGGAGCAGGAGGCGCGGAAGATTTTCACGCCGGTTCAGCAGGAGCCGACGCCGGTTGAGCATGTGGGTGAGCAGACGATTCACAGCCCTGCCGCTGCGACGATCCCTGCACCTGCTGTAGTACCGAACGAAACTGCACCAGTTGTTGCGACGCCCCCGGTTGAATCCGCTGCTCCTGCCGCCGCGCCTGTTGCGCCGGCCCCTCACGACCCAACACTGCCGCCGCGAGCCCCATGAGCGATCTCCCCGAAAACGACCAGCACATGCCGCTGGTTTCGCACCTCACCGAGTTGCGCACCCGCCTGCTGCGTTGCGTGGCGGCGATCTTCATCATCTTCGCCGGGTTGTTCGCCTTCACCCAGCAGATCTACACCTTCGTCTCGACGCCGCTGCGCCAGTACCTGCCGGTCGGCGCGACGATGATCGCCACCGACGTGTCGTCACCGTTCCTGACGCCGCTGAAGCTGACGATGATGGTTTCGCTGTTCCTCGCGATCCCGGTGATCCTGCATCAGATCTGGGGCTTCATCGCGCCGGGCCTGTACAAGCATGAAAAGCGCATTGCGGTGCCGTTGCTGGTATCCAGCATCCTGTTGTTCTACACCGGCATGGCGTTCGCCTATTACTTCGTGTTCCCGCTGATCTTCAAATTCTTCGCTGCGGCCACCCCGGCCGGCGTGGAAATGATGACCGATATCGCCAGTTACCTCGATTTCGTGATGACGCTGTTCTTCGCCTTCGGCGTCGCGTTCGAAATCCCGGTGGCCGTGGTGCTGCTGGTATGGATCGGCGTGGTCGACGTCAAATACCTGAAGAAGATTCGCCCGTACGTGATCATCGGCTGCTTCGTGGTTGGCATGATCCTCACGCCGCCGGACATTTTCTCCCAGACCCTGCTGGCCGTACCGATGTGGATGCTGTTTGAAATCGGCATTCTGTTTGGCGGTTTGATCAGCAAGCGCGAACGTCCGGACGAGAATTCGGCCGACGATCACAACGACCAGCCGCCAGCGACCCAGGCATGAACCTGTTGTTGCTCGAAGAGGCCGACTTCATCGCGGCCGACCGCGTCGTGCTGCGTGATCGACGCCTGACCCACATGCAGGAAGTTCATCGCTCGGAAGTCGGTGACAGCCTGCGGGTCGGGCGCATCAACGGGCTGATGGGTTCGGCTGAGCTGCTGCGCCTTGAGGCCGGCGAAGCCGAACTGCGCGTCACTCTCGATCAGCCACCGCCCGCCAAGCTGCCGCTGACTCTGGTGCTGGCCCTGCCGCGTCCGAAGATGCTGCGCCGGGTGTTCCAGACCGTGGCGACCATGGGCGTGTCGAAGGTGATTCTGGTCAATAGCTACCGCGTCGAGAAGAGCTTCTGGCAGACGCCATTCCTGGAGCCGGAAGCGATTCGCGAGAATCTGATCCTCGGCCTCGAACAGGCTCGCGATACCGTGCTGCCGGAAATCATCATCGAGAAGCGCTTCAAGCCGTTCGTCGAAGACCGCCTGCCGGCGATCACCGAAGGCACCCTCGGCCTGGTCGGCCATCCTGGCAATTACCCCCCGTGCCCACGGGCGCTGAGCGAACCGGTGACCCTGGCGATCGGCCCCGAAGGCGGCTGGATCCCCTACGAAATCGACCTGCTGGGCAAGTCCGGCCTGCAACCGGTGCAATTGGGCGAGCGCATCCTGCGCGTCGAAACCGCCGTCACCGCCCTGCTCGCCCGCCTGTTCTAACCCCAACAAGGCCTCCCCTGTAGGAGCTGCCGAAGGCTGCGATCCTTTGATCTTGCTTTAAAAACAAAATCAAAAGATCGCAGCCTCGTTCCACTCGTCAGCTCCTACGGGTATCCAGGATCGGCGGTTCAGGACAATTCGGGTTACAGATTGCCATCATCCAGCCGATACAGTCCTCATAAGTCCAATTAGTGGTCCGAGGGGAGTCGTCGCATGTACCGTTGGTTAGCCGAGAATCTTGGAAACGTCAGCGTCAAACGCAAGCTGGGGATCGGTTTCGGCCTGGTGCTGTTGCTCACCCTGCTGATCACTTTCACCGGGTGGACCGGCATGGGGGGCATCATCAGCCGCGGTGACAAGCTGGGTTTCATCTCCAGCCTCAACGAGCTGACCAAGGACCTGCGTCTGGCACGCCTGGACTACGAAATGCGTCGCGGCGAACAAGGCCCGGGCTTGGTCAACGAGCTGCTGACCAAGCTCGACAGCGGCCTGCAAACCGCGCGCGGCCTGATCGAACAACCGGCCGACGCCGCCAAGGTCGACCAACAGCTGGCCGCCGTCGCCGAATACAAACGCGCCTTCGCCGACATGGTGCAGGCCGGGGCCAGTCGTGAAGACGCCCGCAGCAAACTCGGCGCCACCGCCGACAACGCCGTGGCCAAGGTCGCCGAAGTGGAGAAATCCATGCTGCAGGGCGACAGCGTCGCCCAGTTCAACGCCGTGATCGACCTGAGCAAACTGATCCAGCAAGCGCGCTTCCAGGTGCGTGGCTACACCTACAGTGGCAAAACCGAAGCCGAGCAACCGGCGCTCGATGCCATCGACAATGCCCTGAAAAACCTCGAAACCCTGCCGGCCAAACTACCTGAGCAGCACATCGCCAACCTGCAACAGGCCACCGAATCGCTCAAGGCCTATCGTGCAGCGGTCAGCCAGTTCCGCGACTCGCAGGTCGCCAGTGCCAAGGCTCTGGCACGCATGTCGGCCCAGGGCGACATCCTGCTCGACGTCAGCAAGCAACTCACCGAATCGCAGACCGTGGTGCGCGATACCGATGCCGCGCACGCCAAAAACATGTTGATCATCGCTACCCTGCTGGCCGTGGCCTTCGGCCTGCTGGCAGCGTGGGCGATCACCCGGCAGATCATCATTCCGCTGAACCAGACCCTGAAAGTCGCCGAGCGCGTGGCTGCCGGCGACCTGACCCACAACCTGGTGTCGCAGCGCCGCGACGAACTGGGCCAGTTGCAGCGTTCAATGCAGAGCATGACCCAAGGCCTGCGCGACCTGATCGGCGGCATCAGCGACGGCGTCACACAGATTGCCAGCGCCGCCGAAGAGCTGTCGGCGGTCACCGAGCAGACCAGCGCCGGGGTCAACAATCAAAAGATCGAGACCGATCAGGTCGCCACCGCCATGAACGAAATGGCCGCCACCGTGCAGGAAGTCGCGCGCAACGCCGAAGAGGCTTCCGAAGCCGCCGTGGCCGCCGATCAGCAGGCCCGTGAAGGCGACAAGGTGGTCGGTGAAGCCATCGCGCAGATCGAGCGTCTGGCGGTCGAAGTCGGCCACTCCACCGAGGCCATGGGCGAGCTCAAGCGCGAAAGCGACAAGATCGGCAGCGTGCTCGACGTGATCAAGTCCGTGGCCCAGCAAACCAACCTGCTGGCGCTCAACGCGGCGATCGAAGCCGCGCGTGCCGGTGAAGCCGGGCGTGGTTTTGCGGTGGTCGCCGATGAAGTGCGCAGCCTCGCCCAGCGCACCCAGAAGTCCACCGAAGAGATCGAAGAGCTGATCGTCGGCCTGCAGAACGGCACCCAGCAAGTGGCAACGATCATGGACAACAGCCGTAGCCTGACCGACAGCAGCGTCGAACTGACACGCCGTGCCGGTGGCTCACTGGAAAGCATCACCCGCACCGTGTCGGCGATTCAGGCGATGAACCAGCAGATCGCCGCAGCGGCCGAGCAGCAGAGTGCCGTGGCCGAGGAGATCAACCGTAGCGTGCTGAATGTGCGGGATGTGTCAGATCAGACATCGGCAGCGAGTGAAGAGACCGCGGCATCGAGTGTTGAACTGGCGCGCTTGGGGACGCATCTGCAGATGCTGGTGGGGCGGTTCAAGGTCTAAGCATCACAGCAAAAGATCGCAGCTTTCGGCAGCTCCTGCAGGTGTACACATAACTCTGTAGGAGCTGCCGAAGGCTGCGATCTTTTTTGCTTTACAAGACCTGACGCAAGAACGCCTGCGCCCGAGGATCCTTCGGTGCATCGAAGAACTCGGCCGGCGAAGCATCTTCCAGCAGTTTGCCGTGATCGAAGAACAGCACCCGGTCCGCCACTTCCCGGGCGAAGCCCATTTCGTGGGTGACGCAGACCATGGTCATGCCTTCCACGGCCAGGTTCTTCATCACATCCAGTACTTCACCGACCATTTCCGGGTCGAGGGCCGAAGTCGGCTCGTCGAACAGCATCACTTTCGGGTCCATCGCCAACGCCCGGGCAATCGCCACGCGCTGTTGCTGACCGCCGGACAGGCGTGACGGATATTCCCGGGCCTTCTGCGCAATGCCGACCTTCTCCAGCAACGCCAGAGCCTTGGCCTCGCTTTCCTTCTGCCCGCGCTTGCGCACGACTTTCTGCGCCAGACAGAGGTTTTCCAGCACGGTCATGTGCGGGAACAGGTTGAAATGCTGGAACACCATGCCGACTTCGCGGCGGTAGGCGTTGACGTCGGTTTTCGGGTCGGCCAGTTGCAGGCCGTCGATGCTCACCGAGCCCGAGTCGAACTCTTCCAGGCCATTGAGGCAACGCAGGAAGGTCGACTTACCGGAACCCGACGGGCCGATCACCACCAGCACTTCGCCCTTGGCCACGGTGGTGGTGACGTTATCCACAGCCCGGACTACCTGGCCACGGGTGTCGAAGACTTTTACCAGATCGCGGACTTCAATCACTTTGCGCGAGCCTCCGCTCAAGCCGGCTGGCGATTTTCGACAGCGGCAGGTTGATCAACAGGTACAGGCCGGCGACGCAGAACAGGATTTCGAACGGCGAGAACGAGGTGGTGATGACTTCGCGACCGCTTTTCAGCAACTCGGTAATGGCAATCACCGACACCAGCGAGGTGTCCTTGACCAGACTGATGAACTGTCCGGCCAGCGGTGGCAGCACGCGTTTGAACGCCTGCGGCAGCACCACGTGGCGCATCGACTGGCCGGCGCTCAGGCCGAGCGAGCGCGCCGCTTCGTTCTGCCCGCGGGCAATCGACTGCACGCCGGAACGGATGATTTCGGCCACGTAAGCACCGGTGAACAGCGACAGCGCGGCGATCCCGGCGAACTCCCGGGACAGGTTCATCACCGTACCGATGAAGAAGTAGAAAATGAAAATCTGCACCAGCAGCGGCGTGCCCCGCACCAGTTCGACGTAGATGCTCGACAAGTCGCGCAGGGTCGGGTTGTTCGACAGGCGGCACAGCCCGGTGACCAGACCGATCAACAGACCGAGTACGCCGGACACCACCGACAGCCACAGCGTGGTCCATAGTCCCCACAACAGCGGCCCTGCCGCCCAATGCCGGGTCACACCCACGACGTCGCCTTCCGCCACATCGTCGCCCTGAGCGAATTGCAGGCTGTTCTCGTCGACGGTCAGGTGCTGCTCGTCACCGGCGTCGTTGCGCAGGGTGACTTGCGCGCTGCTGCCCTTGCGCACCAATTCGGTGACGGTGGAAATGTCGGTCGCGCGCTGGGTTTCTTCGGCCTGATAGGCGAAGTACTGCGGCACGCGATTCCAGCGCCATTCGTAGGACATCAGCGACGTGGCGTAATACAACGCGCCCGCCAGGCCGACCAGCACCAGCACGGTCAGGACGTGCCAGGGCCATTGGGCTTTTTTCTGTTTCATTGCAGGTTCCGGATTTTGTATTGCCTTTGAGGCCCTCATCGCGAGCAGGCTCACTCCTACATTGGAATGCGTTCCCCTGTAGGAGTGAGCCTGCTCGCGATTGAGGCGACGCGGTCTAGGTGACCGGCGTTATTCCATGTCCTTGAGCCACTCGGTACTCTTGAACCACTTGTCATGGATGCGATCGTAGGTGCCGTCTTCGTGGATCTGGTGCAGGAAGTTGTTGATGAAGTTGAGGCTGTCGTAGTCGCCTTTCTTCAGGCCGAAGGCCAGTGGCTCGTAGGTGAACGGCTTGTCGAGGAACACCAGCTTGCCGGCGCCGACCTTGTTCACCGCCACCACGTTGTACGGCGCGTCATAGATGAAGGCGTCGGCCTTGCCGTTGACCACGTCGAGCACGGCTTCCTGTTCGTTGTCGTAGCCGTGGTACTTGGCTTTGGCGATCAGCTTCTTGGCGACCATCTCACCGGTGGTGCCGAGTTTGGAGGTGATGCGGTAGTCGGCGGTGTTCAGGTCTTTATAGGACTTGATGGTGCCTTCCAGCTCCTTGCGGATCAGCAGAGTCTGGCCGACGACGATGAACGGTTCGCTGAAGTTCAGGCGCAGGTTGCGCTCCTGGGTCAGGGTCATGCCGCTGCCGATCATGTCGAACTTGTCGGTCATCAAGGCCGGGATGATGCCGTCGTAACCGGTGGAGACCAGCTCCAGCTTGACGCCCATGGCCTTGGACATGGCTTTGAGGATGTCGACTTCGAAGCCGATGATCTCGCCGCGCTTGTTGGTCATTTCGAACGGCATGTAGGTCGGATCCATACCGACTTTCAACGTGCCGCGCTTGACCGCGTCATCGATGGCGCCGGCCTGCGCCGCATTGACTGCAACCAGTGCCGTGACGCCGACCAGCAGCATCGACAGATACTTCTTCATCTTCAAGTCCCCAAAACCATTGCAATTGCGGCGCGAAAACCAGCAGTGACGGGCAAAAATGCCCGGGTGCGCCAATTCGGGGACGGATGCTAACGCACTCGTTCGTTTGCACAAGGTTTTTTGCCGGGATTTGTTGTTACGGGGAGGGTTTTAAACGCAAAAGATCGCAGCCTCCGGCAGCTCCTACAGGTGTACACATAACCCCGTAGGAGCTGCCGAAGGCTGCGATCTTTTTTATCAGGCCGGCTGAGCCTGCATGCTCACCGGTCGCAGCGGCAGCAACGGCGCATGCGGATCGGCTTTCACCGAAGCGCGCCAGGCGTCCAGCCACTCGGCGTGGCCTTCGGCCCAGACCAGCTCGTGCAGACGCGCCAGCGCCACCGGATCGCTCAGCAGTTGCAAGCGATCGTGGTTGCTCAGCGCCGCCGGGCCAGCCTTCAGGGCGTGACGTACACGTTCCTGACGCAGCCACTCGATCGGCTCGGCCTGACCGTGACGAGCCGTCGCCAGCGAGCACGCCAGGGCGTTCTGCTGTGGATCGACCACGGCGCGGATGAAGCCGTCGTTCAGCGCGTGCCAACGGTTCTCGTGGGTGTACTGGTCGGTCGCCAGCAGCGCCTGCGGCGGATTGTATTCCTCAGGGATGAGGAACAGGCTCTCGTCACGGGACTTGAGGCCCAGACCGACACGACTGGAAATCACCGACACCGGGATCGACAGCATCAGGGAACCGACGATCGGCACCAGCCACCACAGGAAGCTCGGGTTCAGCCAGATCACCAGCAGCGCCCAGAAGAAGCCCAGCAGCGTCTGCGGACCGTGGCGTTTGACCGCCTCGCTCCATGGTGTGGAGTCGTCGTCACGCTGTGGCGAATTCCAGGTCGCCGCCCAGCCGAGGAACGCGGCCAGTACGAAACGGGTGTGGAAAATCATCCGCACCGGCGCCAGCAGCATGGAGAACAGCATCTCCAGCAGCATCGACAAGGTCACCTTGAACTTGCCGCCGAACTCTTTCGCACCCTTGGCCCAGATCAGGATGATGCTCAGCAGTTTCGGCAGGAACAGCAGCACGATGGTGGTCGAGAACAGCGCGATCGCCTTGTCCGGGTGCCATTGTGGCCACAGCGGATAGAGCTGACGCGGTTCAAGGAAGTACTGCGGCTCCATCAGCGTGTTCACCGCCAGCAGCGCGGTCGACAGCACCAGGAAGAAGAACCACAACGGCGCCGACAGGTACGACATCACGCCCGTCAGGAACACCGCACGGTGCACCGGGTGCATGCCTTTTACCAGGAACAGGCGGAAGTTCATCAGGTTGCCGTGGCACCAGCGACGGTCACGCTTGAGTTCGTCGAGCAGGTTCGGCGGCAGTTCTTCGTAGCTGCCCGGCAGGTCGTAGGCAATCCACACGCCCCAACCGGCACGGCGCATCAGCGCGGCTTCGACGAAGTCGTGAGACAGGATCGCCCCGGAGAACGCCCCCTTGCCCGGCAACGGCGCCAGGGCGCAGTGGTCGATGAACGGCTTCATGCGGATGATCGCGTTGTGACCCCAGTAGTGGGATTCACCCAGCTGCCAGAAGTGCAGACCGGCAGTGAACAGCGGACCGTACACGCGGGTGGCGAACTGCTGCATGCGCGCATACAGGGTGTCCATGCCCGACGCACGCGGCGCGGTCTGGATGATCCCGGCGTCCGGCGTGGCTTCCATCAGGCGCACCAGACTGGTCAGGCACTCGCCGCTCATCACCGAGTCGGCGTCGAGCACGACCATGTACTTGTAGTCACCGCCCCAACGACGGCAGAAGTCGTCGAGGTTGCCGCTCTTGCGTTTCACGCGGCGGCGACGGCGGCGATAGAAGATCTTGCCGAAGCCCTTGGCTTCACGGCAGACGTCCAGCCAGGCCTGTTGCTCGGCGACGCAGATATCGGTGTCGTTACTGTCGCTGAGGACGAAAAAGTCGAAGCGATCCAGATCACCGGTCGCCGCAACCGATTCGAACGTGGCGCGCAGACCGGCAAATACCCGAGGCACGTCTTCGTTGCAGATCGGCATCACCAGTGCGGTGCGCGCGTCTTTGGGAATCGGTTCGTTGCCGGCGCTTTTGCCGGAGATGCGGTATTTGTCGTGACCGGTGAGCAACTCAAGGAAGCCCATCAGCGCCGTCCAGAAACCGGCCGAGACCCAGCAGAACAGAATCCCGAACAGGATCAGGATGCTGGTTTGCAGCGCATACGGCAGCACTTGCGTGGCGGTTTGCAGCAGCGGCTGGTGCAGGACTTCTTCCAGATCGACGAACGACCAGCCCTGGTACGGCATGATGCCCTTCATGTACCAGCCGGCGACGATGGTCTGGCCGAGCATCAGCAGCAACAGAATGTAGCGACGGATCGAGCCGACGGTGCGCCAGCGCGCGGCGGGCAGCACGTTCTCGTCCTTCGGCGGCTGTGGCGGGTTGGTACGACCGGTCAGGCGGCGCCAGCCACGCACCAGAATATTGGTGCGCCACGGCTCCGGCACGACTTTGGTCCGATGGATCGGCGGCGTCGCCTTCATGCTGACCCGGCCGCTGGCGTCGAGCACCAGCATTTCGGCGTCTTCCAGCTCTTCGGCGGTGCTCAGGGCCAGGCGCTTGCCCACCGAAGCCTGGGCGGCTTCGGCAGGGGCGTCGAACGTCGACGACGACAGGCGTTGGTGCAGTTCGCTGAAGGACTGGCAGCCCGCGAGTTCCGCGCGCTGCTCGTCAGTCATCGGCAAATGCGCCAGATACTCGGACAGAGTCTCTGGCTGTACTTGAGAGTTACTCATCGGCAGGCAACTGATAGCTCCAGGTCTCGGTCAGGACTTCTTCAGTCGGTGCCGATTCCGGTGTGGCTGGGGCCGCGTTCGCAGCGACTGGCTGCTTGGCGTCTTTGGTCGCCTTGTCCTTGGCATCTGCAACTGGCTTGGCGTCGACCTGTTTGGCTTCGGCGGCCTTCGCTTCCTTGTCGATTTTCTCTTGTTGCTTGGCGGCAATCTTGTCGGCCTTGGCGACGGACGAGTTGGACGCCGGCACCGAAGACTTGGCCAGATCAGCGGTTACTGCTGGCTGAACCAGGGCGGCACGCATCTCGGTCGCCTTGCTCGCGTCCTTGATCTTCATCCGCAGGGTCAGGCGCCAGCCTTTGGTTTCCGGGTTGTAGCGCACGCTGTTCTCGACCAGCTCGGCGTTATCGCCAACGCTGACCTGACTGCGTACGTCGGCATCCGGGGCCAGGGCCGCCAGCGATGGACCTTCGAAGTCGACCAGGTAAGCGACGCTGCCGTCTGGCTGACGGATCAGGTTCGACTGTTTGACGTCACCGGTCGAACGCAGGGTCTGCTTGACCCAAGCGCTGTCGGGGGCGTGAATCGCCGATTCATCCATGGTCCAGTGCATGCGGTAGGCGAAGTCCAGAGGCTTGCCCGGCTCCGGCATGGTTTCCGGGCTCCAGAACGCAACGATGTTGTCGTTGGTTTCGTCAGCGGTCGGAATCTCTACCAGATCCACGGAGCCCTTGCCCCACTCGCCCTTCGGCTCGATCCAGGCGCTTGGGCGCTTGTCGTAGCGATCGTCGAGGTCTTCGTAGTGGCTGAAGTCGCGGCCACGTTGCAGCAGGCCGAAACCACGCGGGTTCTCGACGCTGAAGTTGCTCACGGCCAGGTGTTTCGGGTTGTTCAGCGGACGCCAGATCCACTCGCCGTTGCCGGCATGGATCGACAGACCGCTGGAGTCATGCAGCTCACGACGGTAGTTGAGGACTTTCGACGGCTGGTTGGCGCCGAACAGGAACATGCTGGTCAACGGGGCGATGCCCAGTTTGCCGACCTTGTCCCGCAGGAACATCTGCGCCTTGACGTCGACAATGGTGTCGCTGCCCGGGCGCAGGATCAGACGGTAGGCACCGGTGGCACGCGGCGAATCAAGCAGGGCGAAGATCACCAGGTGCTTGTCGCCCGGCTTTGGCTGCTGAATCCAGAACTCGCGGAAACGCGGGAATTCTTCACCCGACGGCAGCGCGGTATCGATCGCCAGGCCACGGGCCGACAGACCGTAGGTGTGACCCTTGCCAACGACGCGGAAGTAACTCGCGCCGAGCATGGTCATGATTTCGTCTTGCTTGTCGGCCTTGTTGATCGGGTACAGCACACGGAAACCGGCGTAGCCCAGTTGCTCAGTGGCCTTCGGATCGAACTTCAGGTCGCCGAAATCAAAGCGGGTCGGATCGTATTTGATCTCTTCGACGGTGTTCGCCGTGATTTCGTTGATTTTCACCGGCGTATCGAAGTGCATGCCCTGGTGATAGAAGGACAGCTTGAACGGAGTCTTCTGATCGGCCCACTCAGCCTTTTCGGTGAGGAAGCGGATTTTCTGATAGTCCGCGAACTTCATGTCACGGAATTCGTTCGGCAGGTTGCTGCGCGGGGCTTCGAACTTCTGCCCGGCCAGCTCTTTAGCCTTGGCCGATACATCGTCAAGATTGAACGCCCAAAGCTGGCCGGCGCTGAGCAGGCACAGGAGCGCCGAACCCGCTACCAGGGCACTTCGCATGCGTTTGGCAGACATTTTTGCTGCATTACAGGGACTAACAATCACGAGCAACCCTCGCCGAAAACAGATCAAAAAACCAACGGCCAGCTATCTAGATGCCAGGTTGGCGAGCATTGTTCCGACTCCACTGGGGCAAAATGATTCCCCAATCGGATCCAGACAAGTCTCTACCTAAGTCAAAAATGGACCAGCGAACGCTGATCCCCATAGCGCGCGATTATCTAGTAGCCCGCGTGACAACGCATCAGGGGTAACAAAGTATTTATCGCGAAAAACGCCTGTTTTCAGTCGAAAAGCCCTTGAAAAGATGTTTCAAGCGCTTTCATGTCTGTAACAGGAAGGTTACCGGGCCATCGTTGACCAGGTGCACCTGCATATCCGCGCCGAATCTACCTGATGCCACAGTGCCATGCATCTGTTTCGCTTTGCTTAATAGATAGTCGAACAATTCCTCGCCCAATGCCGGAGGGGCCGCAGTCGAGAAACTCGGGCGCAACCCGCTCCTGGTGTCGGCAGCGAGGGTGAACTGAGAGACCAGCAGCAACCCGCCGCCTACATCCGCCAGGGACAGATTCATCTTGCCCTCGGCGTCACTGAATACACGATAGTTAAGCAGTTTATGCAGAAGTTTGTCGGCGCTGGTACGGGTATCGTCGGGTTCGACGGCCACCAGCACCAGCAACCCCTGATCCACCGCGCCGACGATTTCTCCGGCAACTTCGACCCGTGCACCGCGCACACGCTGTAAAAGCCCCTTCATGCTTCTTCGGGCGGTAGGTCGAGCAGGCGTCGGGCCATATTGCTCGCGGCGCGTACCAGCGCGTCGGTGATGCCCGGCTCGGAGGCGGCGTGGCCGGCATCGCGAATCACCTGCAGCTCGCTGTTCGGCCAGGCCTGATGCAATTCCCAGGCGTTGTCCAACGGGCAGATCACGTCGTAGCGACCATGAATGATCACCCCTGGCAGATGAGCGATCTTGCCCATGTCGCGGATCAACTGATTCGGCTCCAGGAACGCGTTGTTGGTGAAGTAGTGACACTCGATCCGCGCGATCGACAGTGCGCGTTGCGGTTCGGAGAAACGATCAACCACCAGCGGGTTCGGACGCAGGGTCGCGGTGCGCCCTTCCCATGTCGACCAGGCTTTGGCCGCGTGCATCTGGGCGATCTGGTCGTTGCCGACCAGGCGCTTGTGAAACGCGCCGAGCAAATCGTCGCGCTCGTCCAGCGGGATCGGTGCGATGTAGTCCTGCCAGTAGTCGGGGAACAGACGGCTGGCACCGGCCTGATAGAACCACTCGATTTCCTGCGGGCGGCATAGAAAGATCCCGCGCAGGATCAGACCGTGTACGCGCTCCGGATGGGTTTGCGCATAGGCCAGCGCCAGGGTTGAACCCCAGGAGCCACCGAACAGCACCCATTTGTCGATGCCCAGGTGCTTGCGGATACGTTCGAGGTCGGCGACCAGATCCCAGGTGGTGTTGTTTTCCAGGCTGGCGTGCGGCGTGGAGCGTCCGCAGCCGCGCTGGTCGAAGGTAACAATGCGATACAGGTTCGGATCGAAATAGCGACGGCTCTGGGCGTCGCAACCGGCGCCGGGACCACCGTGGATGAACACCACCGGCAAGCCTTCCGGAGAACCGCTTTCATCGACGTACAGCGTGTGGGTGTCATCGACAGCCAGATCGTGCCGGGCATGGGGTTTGATCTGCGGAAACAAAGTCTGCATTGCGCGCTCCGTAAGGGGTCGAGGTCATCCCTGGGGGGACTTCTATTATTCTGCCGTCTGGCATCATAAACCCGATTTACGTCAATGAGCATGCCCGCACGCAGTCACAATTTGTCAGCCATGAACCTCAGCAGGTTTTCGTAGAGCCGGTCGACCTCGGCGACCTGGCCACGCGCGCGCAAACAACCGTGCACCAGCCCTTCGCCGTAATACAGCGAGGCATCCGTGCCGGCGGCGGCCAGTTGCTCGGCGTAGCGTACGCCGTCGTCGCGCAGGGGATCGAATTGCGCCACGGCGATCCAGGCCGGCGGCAAGCCGCTGAAATCGGTTGCGAGCAGCGGCATGGCATAAGCGTCAGGTTCAGGACTGCCACGCAGGTATAACGCGTGATAGTCGTCGACGTCAGTGCTGCCGAGCAAGGGCGCATCGGCGCAGTCGCTGCGTGAAGCCAGACGTTCGTTGCCACCCAGTCCCGGGTAGACCAGCACTTGAGCCGCTGGCATTGACTCGCCGGCATCGCGCAATGCCTGGCACAACGCGGCGGCGAGATTGCCACCGGCGCTGTCCCCAGCCACCAGCATTTTCTGCGGGTCAAACCAGAACGGCCCGCTGCGCAACGCGCGCCAGACACTCAGGCAATCCTCGAACCCGGCCGGGTACGGATGCTCCGGCGCCAACCGGTAATCCACTGCCACCACCATCGCGCCCAATGTCATGGCCAGCTCGAAACAGATGAAGTCGTGGGAGTCGAGGCCGCCGACGACCCAACCACCGCCATGCAGGTACAGCACGCAAGGCCAGCCGCTGGCAGCTGGTTTAACCGGCGGACGGTATGAGCGCACCGGTACGCCGCTGAGCTGAAAATCGACGATTTCAAGCCCCCCCGGCATGGGCGGCTTGAAGGCACGACACATTTCATCGTAGCCGCGGCGCAGGCCGGCAAGGCTGCTGTCATCGCTGGTAAAGCTCATGGTCTTGGCGACGAAGTCTGCCATTGAAGCTGAAAGTGGGTAGTGAGCCATACGCCCTCGGTTCGCGCTTTACCTGGATAACCACCATCCTGTGGCGAGGGCGCTTGCTCCCGCTCGAGCGCGTAGCGGTCGCAACCGTATCGGGCCTGCTTCGCAGTCCAGCGGAAGCAAGCTCCCTCGCCACAAAAAACTCATTCAGCACAAAGAATCTTCAGGGTTTCAGACTGGCCTGAACCGCGCCCACGCCATCCTTGCCATCGAAGCTGCTGACCCCCGCCAGCCAGCGCTGCAGATCCTCGGGGTGTTCTCGCAGCCAGTTCTTCGCCACTTCCTGTGGGGTCTTGCGCTCCATGATCGGCACCATCAACTGGCTTTCCTGAGCGGCGGTGAACGTCAGGTTTTGCAGCAGCCGATGCACGTTCGGGCAACGCTCGGCGTAATCCGGCGAGGTGACGGTGGACACGGTCGCGGCGCCCTCATTGGGGCCGTAGACATCTTCGCTGCCGGTCAGGTAGGTGATCTTCATGTTGATGTTCATCGGGTGCGGGGTCCAGCCGACGAACACCACGAACTCCTTGCGATTCACCGCGCGCTGCACGGCGGCGAGCATGCCTGCCTCGCCGGACTCGATGATCTTGAAATCCTTCAGACCGAAGTGGTTGGTCTCGATCAGGGTCTTGATGGTGGTGTTGGCCCCACTGCCCGGCTCGATGCCGTAGATCTTGCCGCCCAACTGATCCTTGAACTTCGCGATGTCGGCAAAGGTTTTCAACCCGGCGGCCGCCACGTAATCCGGCACCGCCAGCGTCGCCTGCGCATCCGCCAGGCTGGGCCTGTCCATGACTTTGACTTGATTGGCGGCGAGGAACGGCGCGATGTTCTTGTCCATCGCCGGTTTCCAGTAGCCGAGGAAGATGTCCAGGCGCTTGTCGCGAATGCCGGCAAAGATGATCTGCTGCACCGCGCTGGTCTGCTTGCTCTCGTAGCCGAGGCCGTTGAGCAACACGTCGGCCATGCCGCTGGTGGCGATCACGTCGGTCCAGTTGACCACGCCCATGCGCACGGTTTTGCAGGACGCGTCGTCATTGGCCATGACGCCGGCACTCAGCAGCGCACTGCCGGTGAGGATTAACGCACAACGAGTGAAGAGTTTTTTCATTCGGGAGATCTCGTGCGGCAGCGGATTATTGTCAGGTCGGTGTCTGGTGCACCGTGGCCGAAACATTACGCAGGCGACGAGAGGGAAAGATGAACTGTGGCGACCGGCATTTGCACAGCGGCGACCCTGCTCGAACGCGGAACCTGTAGGAGTGAGCCTGCTCGCGATGGCAATCGTTCAGTCAACACTCTCCAGCGACTGACATACCGCTATTGCGAGCAGGCTCACGCCTACAAGGGGTCTATGTGCCTGACGTTATCGCGCGTAGTGGCTCTCGCCCCAGGCGAGGAAACCTTGCAGCAATTCCTTGAGCACCACCCGCGTTGGCTCCGCCAGATCGGCGCGGTAGCGGAACGGTTCGAACTCTTCCATGTAGGTGCTCTGGCACAGCTCCAGTTGCACGGCGTGGATGTTCTCGGCCGGGTTGCCGTAATGGCGGGTGATGTGGCCGCCCTTGAAGCGTCCGTTGAGCACATGGCTGTAGTTGCCGTGGCGCGCGCAGATGGCTTCCAGTTGCGTCGCAAGCTGCGGATCACAACTGGCACCGTTGAAGGTGCCGAGGTTGAAGTCCGGCAGTTTGCCGTCGAACAGGTGCGGGATGATCGAGCGGATCGAGTGCGCGTCGAACAGCAGCGCGTAGCCGAATTCAGCCTTCAGCCGCGCCAGCTCTTGCTGCAGGGTGCGGTGATACGGCGTCCAGATCTGTTCCAGATAGGCCGCGCGTTCTGCTTTCGACGGCTCGTGCCCTTCGCGGAACAACGGGATGCCGTCAAACAGCGTCGCCGGGTACAGCCCGGTGGTCGCGCCGGTGTACAACGGCTTGTCGTCGGACGGGCGGTTCAGGTCAATGACGAATCGCGAGTACTCGGCGGCCAACGTGCTGGCGCCCAGCGCCTCGGCAAAATCGTAGAGCTGTGGAATGTGCCAGTCGGTGTCCGGCAGGCTTTTCGCGTCCGCAATCAGCCCGGCTTCGACAGCAGGCGTCAGACGCAAACCGGCATGCGGCATGCTGATCAGCAGCGGCACACGACCTTGTTTGAAACTCAGAACCTTTTTCACAACCGCTCTCCTACAGACTTGATTCAACGCCGTGACGCACGACGCGTTTGTCCAGATCACCACCGAGCCAGTAGGCCAGATCCGCCGGACGATCGATGTGCCAGGCGACGAAATCCGCGACCTTGCCGACTTCCAGCGAGCCATGCGTATCAGCCATGCCCAGCGCTTGTGCGGCATGAATGGTCGCACCGGCCAGGGCCTCTTCCGGGGTCATGCGGAAGCAGGTGCAGGCCATGTTCAGCATCAGGCGCAACGACAGCGCCGGCGAAGTGCCAGGGTTGAGGTCGCTGGCGATGGCGATTTTCACCTTGTGCTTGCGCAGGGCGTCCATCGGCGGTAGCTGTGTTTCGCGCAGGAAGTAGAACGCGCCGGGCAGCAGCACCGCGACGGTGTCGGATTTGGCCATCGCAATGACGTCGTCTTCGTCCATGAATTCCAGATGATCGGCGGACAACGCGTGATACCGCGCGGCCAGACTGGAGCCATGCAGCGACGACAATTGTTCGGCGTGCAGCTTCACCGGCAGACCGAGTTTCTGTGCGGTGATGAACACCCGCTCTACCTGCTCCGGCGAAAACGCCAGGTATTCACAGAACGCATCCACGGCGTCGACCAGCCCTTCGGCGGCCAGAGCCGGCAGCATCTCGGCGCAGATGTGATCGATGTAAGCGTCAGCGCGATCCTTGTACTCCGGCGGCAACGCGTGGGCGGCCAGACAGGTGCTGCGCACGCTGATCGGCAACTCTTTCTGCAGACGACGGATGACCCGCAGGATCTTGCGTTCGCTGGCCAAGTCCAGACCGTAGCCGGACTTCATCTCGACCGTGGTCACACCGTCGCGCATCAGGCTTTTCAGACGTTTGGCGGCGCTGGCGAACAACTCGTCCTCGGTCGCTTCACGAGTGGCGCGCACGGTGCTGGCGATGCCGCCGCCCTGCGCGGCGATTTCAGCGTAGCTGACGCCTTGCAGGCGTTTCTCGAATTCACCGCTACGGTTGCCGCCGAACACCGTATGGGTGTGGCAGTCGATCAAGCCGGGGGTGACCCACGCGCCTTGCAGGTCGTTGACCGCCGGGTATTCGCCGGAGGGCAATTGATGGCGCGGACCGATCCACTCGATGTGCGCACCAGACGTCACGATGGCCGCATCCTCGATGATCGAGTAGACGCCCTGCGCCATGGTTGCGACGTGGCAGTGTTGCCAGAGGGTTTTCATCCCTTAGTCTCCACAGTATTCAAAATCGATTTCGCGAGCAGGCTCGCTCCCACAAGGGTACGTATTCCAATGTGGGAGCGAGCTTGCTCGCGAAGAAGCCATCACAGGCTAGGCAGCAACTTCGCCGGAACCAGTTCGGTCAGGCACCGTGAAGCCAACAGCTCGGTTGCCGCATTGATGTCCGGCGCAAAGAAGCGGTCTTTCTCGTAAAACGGCACTTCCTTGCGCAGAATCGCCCGCGCCTGTTCCAGCTTGGCCGAGGTCTTCAGGCCGTTGCGCAGGTCCAGCCCCTGCACCGCCGCCAGCCATTCCACCGCGAGAATCCCGCGGGTGTTCTCGGCCATTTCCCACAGACGCTTGCCGGCGGCCGGGGCCATGGATACGTGGTCTTCCTGGTTGGCCGAGGTCGGCAGGCTGTCGACCGAATGCGGATGGGACAGCGCCTTGTTCTCGCTGGCCAGTGCGGCAGCCGTCACCTGGGCGATCATGAAGCCCGAGTTGACGCCGCCATTGGCCACCAGGAACGGCGGCAGTTGCGACATGTGCTTGTCCATCATCAGCGAGATGCGGCGTTCGCTCAGCGAGCCGATTTCGGCGATGGCCAGGGCCATGTTGTCAGCGGCCATCGCCACCGGTTCGGCGTGGAAGTTACCGCCGGAAATCACATCGCCTTCTGCGGCGAAGACCAGCGGGTTATCAGACACTGCGTTGGCTTCGACAGCGAGTACTTCAGCAGCCTGACGGAACTGGGTCAGGCAGGCGCCCATGACTTGTGGCTGGCAACGCAACGAGTACGGGTCCTGGACCTTTTCGCAGTTCTGGTGCGAGTCGCAGACTTCGCTGCGCTCACCGAGCAGATCGCGGTAGGCCGCAGCGGCGTCGATCTGGCCTTTCTGGCCACGAGCAGCATGAATGCGTGCGTCGAACGGCGAACGCGAACCGAGTACCGCTTCAACAGTCAGACCGCCCAGCGCCAATGCGCCAGCGAACAGATCTTCACCCTCAAACAGACCACGCAGAGCAAACGCGGTGGACACCTGAGTGCCGTTGAGCAGCGCCAGGCCTTCTTTCGCGGCCAGGGTCAGCGGGGTCAGGCCGGCGACTTTCAGCGCTTCGGTGGCTTCCATCCACTCGCCCTTGTAGCGCGCCTTGCCTTCGCCCAGCAGCACCAGCGACATGTGCGCCAATGGCGCGAGGTCACCCGAAGCGCCTACGGAACCTTTCAACGGAATGTGCGGATAAACCTCGGCGTTGATCAGCGCGATCAGCGCATCGATCACCACGCGGCGGATGCCGGAGAACCCACGGCTGAGGCTATTCACTTTGAGCACCATGATCAGGCGCACCAGATCATCGCTGATCGGCTGACCGACACCGGCGGCGTGGGACAGCACCAGCGAACGCTGCAGGTTTTCCAGGTCTTCGCTGGCGATGCGGGTCGAGGCCAGCAGGCCGAAACCGGTATTGATGCCGTAGGCAGTACGATTCTCGGCGAGGATCTGCTCGACGCAAGCCACGCTGGCCTCGATCTGCGCGCAGGCGCTGTGATCGAGGGTCAGCTTGACCGGGTGTTGGTAGACGTCACGCAGTTGGGCCAGGCTCAGTTGGCCGGGAATCAGATTCAGCGCAGTCATTAAAATGCTCCTGTTTAGGCATTGTTATTAACTACCAGTCGCTCCGGAGCATTCCGTTATCCGTCGCTTCTCGTCTTATGGACGATTAGCGCCTTGGCACGCTGGTATGGGTATTGTCAGTGCAGATTCGGTAATACGTTGTGCAGCGAATTCGGGTTTTTCAACACGCTTGCGGCGGCAGCGATATCCGGTGCCAGCCAGCGGTCCTGATCGTAGGCCGGGACGGTTTCGCGCAGCAGTCGCCACGCCCGGTCAGTGCCTGCGCCAAAGCGCTGGTCCTTGAGGAATTCAAAGGCCTGCGCCGCCAGCAGGTACTCGATGGCGAGGATCTGCGTGCAGTTTTCCAGGGCGCGGTGCAGCTTCAGCGCCGCAGTGGTGCCCATGCTCAGGTGGTCTTCCTGCAGCCCCGAGGTGACGTAGTTGTCGAGCACCGCCGGTTGCGCCAGTTGACGGTTTTCCGCGCACAGCGAGGCGGCGACGTATTGCACGATCATCATCCCGGAGTTCACCCCCGGATTGGCCACCAGAAACGCCGGCAAACCGCTGACGTGCGGGTTGACCAGTCGATCCAGCCGACGCTCGGCGATCGAGCCGATTTCGGCCATGGCAATCGCCAGCAAGTCCGCCGCCATCGCCACTGACTGGCCGTGCGGATTGGCCTGCGACATCACCCGGAAATTCTCCGGCGTGCCCAGCAGTAACGGGTTGTCGGTGCAGCCGTTGAGTTCGGCTTCGACCTGCCTGATTGCGTGATCCAGTTGATCGCGCGCGGCACCATGCACCTGCGGGATCGAACGGATGCTCAGCGCATCCTGAGTGCGAATGCCTTTGCTCGCCGCGATCACTTCGCTGCCATCGAGCAACGCGCGCAGATTACTACCGACCTGCTGCATGCCCGGGTGCGGCTTGAGCGCGATGATCTCAGCGTCGAACGCGGCGATCTGGCCGCGCTGGGCTTCGAAGCTCATGGCGCCGATCACATCGGCCCATTGCACCAGCCGCGTCGCATCGGCAATGGCCAGGCAGCTGAGGCCAGTCATGCACGGCGTGCCGTTGACCAGGCACAAACCGTCCTTCGCCCCCAGTTGCACCGGTTGTAGACCGTCTTCGGCCAGCGCCTGTTGCGCCGAGGTGATTTGCCCGCGATAACTGACATTGCCCACGCCCAGCAGCGCGATGCCGATGTGCGCCATGTGGGTCAGGTAACCCACCGAACCTTGCGATGGAACCTGCGGGGTGATGCCGCGATTGAGCAGCACCAGCAGGCCTTCGACCACGCGGCGATGAATGCCGGATTTGCCGTGGCTGTAGTTGTGGATCGCCGCGCAGATGATCGCGCGCGTTTGCTCATCGGGCAGTACCGGGCCGACGCCGCAGGCGTGGCTGAGCAAGGTGTTGCGCGACAGTTGGCTCAGTTGCTCGTCTTTCAGCGAAACGTTGGACAAGCCGCCCAGACCGGTGTTGACGCCATAGGCACGTTCGCCGCTTTCGACGATGCGCTGGACAATACCCTGAGCGTTTTCGATGCGCGCCCAGGTCTCGCTCGACAGTTCCAGTTGCGCACCATGACGGGCGACGGCGACCACGTCCTGCCAACGCAGGGGGCTGCCGGTGATAACGATTTTTTCAGCCTGGGACATCTAAAACCTCATACCAATTCTGTTGATGCATGAACCCTGTGGTGAGGCGGCTTGCCCCCGTTCGACTGCGCAGCAGTCGTAGATTTTCAGAGCCGCTGCGCGCCCCAACGGGGGCAACCCCCCTCGCCACAATGGATTTTCACCAAGCACTCATCTCAAACCACCGCCGCCCGCCGCTGCACGAACCGGTCGACATACTCATCCGCCGGCGAATGCAGGATCTCTCGCGGAGTGCCGACCTGAATCAGGCGGCCGTCCTTGAGGATCGCGATGCGATTGCCGATGCGCACGGCCTCGTCGAGGTCGTGGGTGATGAAGACAATGGTCTTGTGCAGGGTCTTTTGCAGCTCCAGCAACTGGTCCTGCATCTCGGCGCGGATCAGCGGGTCCAGCGCACTGAACGCTTCGTCCATCAGGATGATGTCGGTGTCCGCCGCCAGTGCACGGGCCAGGCCGACGCGCTGGCGCATGCCGCCGGAGAGCTGGTGCGGGTATTTTTTTTCGTAACCCTTGAGGCCCACGGTGTTGATCCAGTGCAACGCGCGCTCGGCGCACATCTGCTTGCTCTCGCCACGCACTTTCAGGCCGTAGGCGACGTTCTCCTGCACGGTCTTGTGCGGCAGCAGGCCGAAGCTCTGGAACACCATGCTGATCTTGTGCCGGCGTAATTCGCGCAGGGCATCCATGTCGTATTGCAGGATGTCCACGCCGTCCACCAGGATCGCCCCGCTGGTCGGGTCGATCAGGCGATTGAAGTGGCGCACCAGGGTCGATTTGCCGGAACCGGACAGGCCCATGATCACAAAGATCTCGCCGGTGCCGATGCTCAGCGACAAGTCGTTGACCCCGACCACGCAACCGGTCTCGTTCAGCACCTGATCCTTGGTCTTGCCCTGACCGACCATCGCCAGTGCGTCCTTGGCACGGTTGCCGAAAATCTTGAAGACGTTTTTGACTTCGATCTTGCTCACGGTTGCGTTGTTCATTTGCTCACCTCATGCCGTGGCCGACCGTACGCCTGAGTAATGCGGTCGATGACCACTGCGAGAATCACGATCGCCAGACCGGCTTCGAGGCCGCGTCCAACGTTGAGGGTCTGAATCCCCACCAGCACATCTTCACCGAGGCCACGGGCACCGATCATCGAGGCGATCACCACCATCGACAGGGCCATCATGGTGGTCTGGTTGATCCCGGCCATGATGCTCGGCAGGGCCAGCGGCAGTTGCACGCCGAACAGTTGCTGCCAGCGGTTGGCACCGAAGGCGTTGATCGCTTCCATCACTTCGCCGTCGACCTGGCGAATGCCCAGATCGGTCAGGCGGATCAGCGGCGGCGCGGCGTAGATCACCGTGGCGAAAATCGCCGGGACCTTGCCCAGGCCGAACAGCATCAGCACCGGGATCAGGTACACGAAACTTGGCATCGTTTGCATGATGTCGAGCAGCGGCATCAGCACCGAACGCAGGCGATTGCTGCGCGCCGAGAGGATCCCCAGCGGTATGCCGATCAGCACCGAAATGATCGTCGCGACCATCATCAGCGCCAGGGTTTGCATAAGCTTGTCCCACAGGCCAACGGCGCCAACGAGAAACAGCAGGCCGACGATGACAGCGGTAGTCACGACTTTACGCGTGGCATGCCAGGCAACCACCCCGACGATCGCCAGCATCAACCACCACGGCGCCGCACGCAGCAGGCCTTCTAGGTTGACGATGGCCCACAGCAGGGTGTCCGAGATGTGGCGGAACACATCACCGTAGTTGGTGACCAGCGAATCGACCCAACCGTTGACCCAGTCGGCGATGGAAAAGGTAAAGCTTTCGGGAAACATAAGAGACTCTCAATCAAGGGGTTGCGATCAAGCGTCCGACTGCCGTTGCCGGCAGTCGGAAAGCTCAACCTACAAGGCCGCGTCGATTTTCTTGGCTGCGTCGTCGCTGACCCACGCGTGCCAGACCTCAGGATGTTCCTTGAGGAAGATTTTCGCCAGTTTTGGCGACTCGATACGTTCCTTCGCCATGCGTCCCAGGTTCTGGTTCAGCAGGTCGATCGGCAGGTTGACCTTTTCCAGCACGGCCACCAGTTCCGGGGCTTGCTCGTGGAAGGTTTTCGACAGGCCGACCTTGATGCTCACGGTCTTGTCGACGCCCGGTTTCTCTTCGAGCTTGACCGCGTCGATCTGGCCCATCAGCGGGGTTGGCGACCAGTAGTAGAACAGGATCGGTTCGCCACGCTTGTAGCTCGACAGCACCGCCGCATCCAGCGCAGGCCCGGTGCCCGGACGGAAGTTGGTGTAGGTGTTTTCCAGGCCGTAGCTTTTGAGCATTTCGCTGTTGTCCAGCTCGCAGGTCCAGCCCGCCGGGCAGTTGTAGAAACGGCCCTTGGACGGCTCTTCAGCGTCTTTGAAGATGGCTGCGTATTTGCCCAGGTCAGCGATGTTTTTCAGGTCCGGGGCTTTCGCCTCGATCTTGCGTTTGGCATCGCCTTCGATCACGTAGCGCGGCACGTACCAACCTTCGATGGCGCCAACGATCGGGGCGCCGATACCGACGACCTTGCCGGCCTTCTCGGCCTTGTTCCAGACCTCACTGCGGCCGACCCATTCCTCGGCGAACACTTGAATATCGTTGCTGCTCAGGGCGTTCTCCATGGTGATGGAGTTGCCCGGCAGGCTGTCGGTCTTGCAGTCGTAACCTTTCTCCAGCACCACTTGCAGCACGTCGGTCAGCAGCATGGCGCTTTCCCAGTTCAGGCCAGCGAATTTCACCGGTTTGCCGGACTCGCACCAACCGGCCGCCTGGGTGGCGCCGGCACTGGCCAACAGGCCCATGGACAGCAGTGTAGTCAGCAGGGTCTTGTTCGATTTCATTGTTGCGACGCTCCTAATCATGAATTGGCTTACGGCAGTCAAGAGGCATCCAGCCCTGTCCACGTCCAATCAGGCCTGCGCCGCAGCGCGACCGGGCCCACTTTTTTCAGGTGGTACAACGCTGTTCTGCTCGACCGGCAGAATCAGTTGATCAGGCACCGAGCCGTGCCATTTTTTGGCGCACAGGTAATACAGCGCCGCAGGCAGCACCAGACCGATGATCCAGGAGATATCCACATCACCGAGGGCGGCCACCAGCGGGCCGGTGTAGAACTTGGTGGAGATGAACGGCAACTGCACCAGCACACCGAACACATAGATGCTGATCCCGAGCAGGTTCCAGCGGCCGTAGCGACCGTTCGGGTCGGCCAGCGCCGGCACGTCATAGCGCTCGCGGGTGATGCAGTAGTAGTCGACCAGGTTGATCGCGCTCCAAGGCGTGAAGAACGCCAGCAGGAACAGAATGAACGACTTGAACGCACCCAGGAACGAGTGCTGGCCGAGCAAGGCGATCAGGGTTGCCGCGCCGACGATCACCAGCACGAACACCAGACGCTGCAGACGCGAGACCGTCAGATGCCCACGGAAGCCACTGATGATGGTGGCGATGCACATGAAGCTGCCGTAGGAGTTCAGCGTCGAGATGGTGACCTTGCCGAACGCGATGCTGAAGTAAAGCAGCGCAGCGGTGGCACCGGTGCCGCCCAGCCCGACGATGTAAGCCACTTCATGCCCGGCGAACTGCCCGTTGGCCGAAGCCGCGGCGAACACGCCGAGGACCATCGCTACCTGCGCACCGATGACCGAACCTGCGCCAGCGGCGAAGAACGTTTTCACTGAGGAAATCTTGCTCGGCAGGTAGCGCGAATAGTCCGCCACATACGGGCCGAACGCGATCTGCCAGGACGCCGCGAGCGACACCGCCAGCAAGAAGCTGCTCCAGCTGAAGTGGCGGATCTGCAACAGTGCGCCCACGTCAACCTGACTCAGCAGACGGCTGAACAGGTACACGAAGGCAATCACCCCGATCACGCTGGCGACCCGGCCGATCCAGTGGATCACCCGATAACCGAGCACCGTGACCACCACGATGACACTGGCGAACAGCAGGATGCCGACGGTGTCGCTGACGCCGAACAACTGACCCAGCGCCTGACCGGACAACACCGTGCCGGTCGCGGTGAAACCCAGGTACATCAGGCACACCAAGACGATCGGGATCGCCGCGCCATAGACGCCGAACTGCACCCGGCTGGAAATCATCTGCGGCAGGCCAAGCTTCGGCCCTTGTGCCGCATGCAGCGCCATCACGCCACCGCCCAGCAGTTGGCCGATCAACAGACCGATCAACGACCAGAACACATCACCGCCCAGCACCACGGCCAGCGCCCCGGTGACAATCGCGGTGATTTGCAGATTCGCACCCATCCACAGGGTGAACTGGCTCAACAGACGACCGTGTCTTTCCGCTTCCGGGATGTAGTCGATCGAACGCCTTTCGATCAACGGTTTGTTGCCTGCACGATCAGGGGTTACAGCCATGATTCAACCTCTGTAGATTGTTATTCTGGGTTGGTTCGTACGCCTGTAGGAGCTGTCGAGTGAAACGAGGCGGCGATCTCTTGATCTTAAAAAATCAACATCAAAAGATCGCAGCCTTCGGCAGCTCATACAGGGGTTGTGCGTTATTTACCGGTAATCATCGGCAGGTTCAGCCCCTGCTCCTTGGCGCAGTCGATGGCGATCTGGTAACCGGCATCGGCGTGGCGCATGACACCGGTGGCCGGGTCGTTGTGCAGAACGCGGGCAATACGCTCGGCCGCTTCATCGGTACCGTCGCAGACAATCACCATGCCCGAGTGCTGCGAGAAGCCCATGCCCACGCCACCACCGTGGTGCAGGGAGACCCAGGTCGCGCCGCTCGCGGTGTTCAGCAGCGCGTTGAGCAGTGGCCAGTCCGACACGGCGTCGGAACCGTCCTGCATCGATTCGGTTTCACGGTTCGGGCTGGCCACCGAGCCGGAGTCGAGGTGGTCGCGACCGATCACGATCGGTGCCGACAACTCGCCGCTACGCACCATTTCGTTGAACGCCAGACCGAGCTTGGCGCGCAGGCCCAGGCCGACCCAGCAGATACGTGCCGGCAGACCCTGGAAGCTGATGCGCTCGCGGGCCATGTCCAGCCAGTTGTGCAGGTGGGCGTCGTCCGGGATCAGTTCTTTGACTTTGGCGTCGGTCTTGTAGATGTCTTGCGGGTCACCCGACAGCGCCGCCCAGCGGAACGGACCGATGCCGCGGCAGAACAGTGGACGGATATAGGCCGGTACAAAGCCCGGGAAGTCGAACGCGTTTTCGACGCCTTCTTCCTGTGCCATCTGACGGATGTTGTTGCCGTAGTCGAAGGTCGGAATGCCTTGCTTCTGGAAGTCCAGCATCGCTTTGACGTGCACGGCCATCGATTGCTTGGCGGCTTTGATCACAGCAGCCGGCTCGGTCTTGGCGCGGGCGCGGTACTCGTCCCAGGTCCAGCCTGCCGGCAGGTAGCCGTTGAGTGGGTCGTGGGCGCTGGTCTGGTCGGTGACCATGTCCGGGCGTACGCCGCGCTTGACCAGTTCCGGGAGAATTTCTGCCGCGTTGCCCAGCAGCGCGATGGAGATCGCTTTGCCTTCGGCGGTGTATTTGGCGATGCGTGCCAGGGCGTCGTCGAGGTCTTTGGCTTGCTCATCGACGTACCGGCTTTTCAGACGGAAATCGATGCTCACCTGCTGGCATTCGATGTTCAGCGAGCAGGCGCCGGCCAGGGTTGCAGCCAGTGGCTGAGCGCCGCCCATGCCGCCCAGACCTGCGGTGAGGACCCACTTGCCCTTGAGGTTGTCGTTGTAGTGCTGGCGACCGGCTTCAACGAAGGTTTCGTAGGTGCCCTGAACGATGCCCTGGCTACCGATGTAAATCCAGCTGCCGGCGGTCATCTGGCCGTACATGGCCAGGCCTTTGGCGTCGAGTTCGTTGAAGTGTTCCCAACTCGCCCAGTGCGGCACCAGGTTGGAGTTGGCGATCAGAACGCGTGGAGCATTGGCGTGGGTCTTGAACACGCCGACCGGCTTGCCGGATTGCACCAGCAGGGTCTCGTCGTCATTCAGGTTGGTCAGGCTTTCGACGATCTTGTCGTAGCACTCCCAGTTACGCGCGGCGCGACCGATACCACCGTAGACCACCAGCTCTTTCGGGTTCTCAGCCACTTCCGGATCGAGGTTGTTCATCAGCATGCGCAGCGGCGCTTCGGTCAGCCAGCTCTTGGCGGTCAGCTTGTTGCCGCGGGCGGCACGGATTTCAACATTACGAACCTTGGTAGGTTTCTGGGTATTGTCAGTCACGAAAAAGACTCCTCAGCGATCAATTCAAACCAACCCTGGCAGTGGGCAAGCAGCCTGTGCGCGTCAATGCGCGACAAGCGAATCAGTGGACGCTGCGGAGAGTCTCGAGCGACTCATACGCATACGTCTTTACTTGTACATACAAGCATATGCAATCAGGCGGCCAACTTGCTGGAGAGGCGCTCAAGAAAAAACGCGGACACGGCTGGAGGGCGCCTGAATCAAGGGTTCAGGCGTGGATGAAATTTTTCGCGGAGAGATTTTGTGCGGTCGGGGCTTGGTTGGGTGAGCGCGGTTTTGCGCCACGCTGGGGCGTTCGGTAACAAGTTGGTGCGTGGGTTGGGAACACCCCAAAAGCAAAAGATCGCAGCCTTCGGCAGCTCCTACAGGGTGTACATCAATCCCAATGTAGGAGCTGCCGAAGGCTGCGATCTTTTAATATTTTTGAATCAGCGCGTAGTCAGCTCAATGACACAGCAACCCGCATCAACGGAAACCTCAACCAAGCCATTGTTACCGTCCAGTTGCAGACAATCATGTCGCCCCAACTGCGCAACACTGTCACCCACCTGCACTTGCAGCAGCTCACTGACACTGAACACCAACACCGTCCCCGCCGAACTGAAAAACCGCTGTTCGCCGTCCAGCCATTGCAACCGCGCGCTGTAACGCTGCGGCGCGTAGATCAGGTTGAAATCGCGGATCGCGCCGCCGAGCAAAGTGCAGGACACCTGGCTTTCGCCGCTGAAGGCAAACGGGTCGAGCGGTAACAGCGGGCGCGTGTCATCGCCATCGACGCATAGGGTCATGCCGTCACCCTGCAGCACCGTGATCACCCGCTGGTAACCGGCGAAGGTCGAAAAACCGCCCGACTCGGCAATGTCGGCAATCGACAGGCGCCAGCCGAAGCCATCAAGGCCGGCACCGGTGTCACGGGTAATTTCTTCGGTGCTGCCGCCGCCGTTTTTCCACGGCATGCGCGGGTAGCCTTCAGCGCGTAAAACCTTCAAACCATTCATTTATGAAAGCGTCCTTCCAGACGATGACGGGAGCCGGGGTGGATCAGACGCGCAGCGGTCACCGGCTGACGGCCCGACCAGGTTCGACGGCGAATCAGCAGGCATGGCTCACCCTTTTCAATTTGCAGCAACTTGCACTCGGAGGACTCGGCGAGAATCGCTTCGACCACGTGCTCGCCTTCGGTCAGCGGCGCCACCTGGTTGAGATAGGCGTAAGGGGTTTGCAGGGTGAAATCCTGCTTGAGGTATTCCGGAGCAACCAGCGCATTGACGAAACGGTCTTCGATTTGCACCGGAATGTCGTTTTCGTAATGCACGATCAGCGAATGGAAGACCTTCTGTCCTTCGCGCATGTCCAGCGCCAGTGCGCGCTCGGAGCCGGCAGCCTCTTCTTCGAGGGTGATCACCTGGCAGGTGTGGCGATGGCCACGGGAGGCAATCTCGTCGGCGATGTTGTGCACTTCGAACAGCGCGGACTGGCTCTTCGGTTCGGCGACGAACGTGCCGACGCCTTGCATGCGCACCAGCAGACCGTCGGCGGTCATCTCGCGCAGCGCACGGTTGATGGTCATGCGGCTGAAGCCGAGCTGGCTGACCAGTTCGCTTTCCGACGGCACGCGATAGTGCGGCGGCCAGTTACCGCTGTCGATCTGCTGGGTGATCATCTGTTTGACGCGGGCGTACAAGGGCGCCGGACTGTCGCCCATGTTCGCGGCCAACGGGGAGACTGGAGGCGGAGTCGGCACGGTTGATCCCTGTTCATTGGATGAAAGTTGCTAGCTTGCCGGAGTTTACCGGGCAGGCAAACGTCTGTATATGTATATACAAATAACACACGATGGGGTGCTGAACCATGTCCGCTTTCTTTGCCGAACGCGCGCTGCTGCCTAACGGATGGGCCAACCATGTACGTCTTGAGGTCAGCGCCGATGGCGTGTTGACCCAAATTCAGGCCGATTCCACCGCAGACGGCGCCGAACGGCTAAGCGGTCCGCTGCTACCGGGCATGCCCAATCTGCACTCCCACGCCTTCCAGCGGGCAATGGCGGGACTGGCCGAAGTGGCCGGTAATCCCAATGACAGTTTCTGGACCTGGCGCGACCTGATGTACCGGCTGGTCGGGAAAATCACCCCCGAGCAGCTCGGCGTGATTGCCCGTCAGCTGTACATCGAGATGCTCAAGGCCGGTTACACCGCGGTCGCCGAATTCCATTACGTGCATCACGACAATAACGGCCAGCCTTACGCCGACCCGGCCGAACTGGCGCTGCGCATCAGCCAGGCCGCGAGTGACAGTGGCATTGGTCTGACCCTGCTGCCGGTGCTCTACAGCCACTCGGGCTTCGGCGGGCAGACGCCGAACGACGGCCAGCGCCGCTTCATCAACAGCACCGAAAACTACCTGAATCTGCAATCGCGCCTGCAGCCATTGCTGGCGCAGCAAAAGGCGCAATCGCTGGGCCTGTGTTTCCACTCGTTGCGCGCGGTCACCCCGCAGCAGATCAGCGAAGTATTGGCGGCCAGCGACAAGCAGTGCCCGGTGCACATTCACATCGCCGAACAGCAGAAGGAAGTCGATGACTGCCTGAGCTGGAGCGGTCGTCGTCCGTTGCAATGGCTCTACGAAAACACCGAGGTCGATCAGCGCTGGTGCCTGGTCCACGCGACCCACGCCAACCCGGAAGAAGTCACGTTGATGGCCAAGAGCCGCGCCATCGCCGGCCTGTGCCTGACCACTGAAGCCAACCTCGGCGACGGGATCTTCCCGGCAGTGGATTTCCTCGCTCAGGGCGGGCGCATGGGTATCGGTTCCGACAGCCATGTGTCGCTCAGCGTGGTCGAGGAGTTGCGTTGGCTGGAATACGGCCAGCGTCTGCGCGATCAACGGCGCAACCGTTTGTATGGCGCGGATCAGCCGATGGTCGGGCGCACGCTGTATGACGCGGCGCTGGACGGCGGCGCCCAAGCGCTGGGGCAACCGATTGGCGCACTGGAAGTCGGCAAGCGTGCGGACTGGATCGTGCTCGATGGCAATGATCCGTATCTGGCCACGGCCACGGGCGACGGGATTCTGAATCGCTGGCTGTTTGCCGGTGGCGATCGTCAGGTGCGTGATGTGCTGGTCAACGGCCAGTGGGTGGTGCGTGATGGCCGGCATGCTGGCGAAGAGGAAAGCAGCCGCGCGTTCACCCAAGTCCTGCGTGACCTTCTGAGCTGACACATAACAAAATGTAGGAGTGAGCCTGCTCGCGATGGCGGTGTGTCAGACATAAATATGTGACTGACACACCGCCATCGCGAGCAGGCTCACTCCTGCATTGGTTTTGTGGTGACCTTTAGTTCGAAGTCTTGGCCATCTGCCGATCAGACGCCCGCCAGATCAGTCGCGTGGTGTCATAACCCTGCTGCCGCGCCTTGCTCAGCAATTCTTCACGCACCACACCGTTGACGGTCGGCGTGCGTGACAGCAACCACATGTACTTGCGGCTCGGGTCGCCGACGATAGCGGTCTTGTAGTCATCGCTGACATACAGCACCCAGTATTCGCCCTTCGCCACACCCGGAATCAGGCGCGAGAACCAGGTATCGAACTCGACCCACAATTTGTCGGTCTTGCCCGGCACCTGTGGGTACGCCGTGCCTTTGACTTCTTCCCATTGCCAGTCCGCGGTCAGGCAGCGATTGAGCACATCGACGTTGCCATCCGGCTTGAGCGAATAATGGGCTTCGGATTGCGCGCAATCGCGCTGGAAGTACATCGGCAGTCGCGCCAGTTCGTACCAGGTGCCCTGATAACGCTTGAGGTTGACGCTGTGGACTGTCTTGGGCGCCAGCGGATCTTCACCATGCGTGGCGCAGCCGGCCAGTACCAGGCCGGCAAAAAGAACAAACAATAACCGCTTCATTATTTTTCTCCCGTGGGCGCGTAGCCCCGGATTACTTCAGGCCTTGGCCGGAAAACATCAACACTTTGTCACCGGCGTATTGCACGCTGATAAAGCTTTTCTGGTCGCCCCAGGTGCAACTGGACATGCCGAGCGCGCCCGAGCAGTCGGTCGGTTTGCCGAGCAACGTCTCAACTTCGGCCTTGGCCATGCCGGCCGAAAGCTTGGAATAGTTTTCCTGATTGACCTTGCTGCACGCGGCCAGCAGCACGCAAAAAGTCAGTAGGGCGATAGATCGCAGCGACATGAAGTAACTCCTGGAGCGGAAGGGGGATGGCATGGCGCCAACCAGAAGCTTAGAAGAGAAAACCCCTGTCTGGTTCCCCACGACGATGGCTATTTATTGCTCCGCTCGTCTGGCATTTACCGGCAAATCAGCGACTTTTTGCAGCTATTGAGCATTTCGTCGCATTTCATCGAAACCGCCTAATCTTTGGCGGGCCGCAGTCGAAATAAGAGCAGCGCAAAGCCCCCAGGTGTGGCAAATTGCCGCCATTTCTCGACCAGCCCCTTCGCGGTAGTTCATTCGATGACCAGAAACATGAAATTCAGCCACAAGATCTTGCTGGCTGCCGCCCTCGTGGTGGCCGTTGCGTTCGCCTGTTTCATTTTCTTCAACGACTATCGACAACGCGAAGCCCTGAGCAGCAGCACCGAAGCCACGATGCAGGAACTGGGCAGCCTGACCACCAGCAACATCCAGACCTGGCTGGAGAGCCGCATCCAGTTGCTGCAATCGCTGTCGCAGCAGGTCGCCGTGGACGGCAGTGCGCCCGCCAGCCTGAAACGCATCATCGACCTGCCCGCCTACACCGGCAATTTCCAGCTCAGCTACTTCGGTGGTGTCGACGGCGTGATGTTCTCGGTGCCCGCCGGCAACCGCGCGCCGGACTACGACCCGCGCGCCCGTGGCTGGTACAAGGCGGCCAACAGTGCCCAGCAGACCATCGTCACCGAACCCTACATCGCCGCTTCGTCGGGCAAACTGGTGATCACCGTCGCCACCCCGGTGCAGCGTCAGGGCCAGATGATTGGTGTGGCCGGTGCCGACATCGACCTGACCAGCGTCAGCGCGATCATCAACTCGCTCAACTTTGGTGGCCACGGCCACGCGTTCATTGTCAGCAGCGACGGCAAGATCCTCATCCACCCGGACAGCAAACTGGTGCTCAAGACCCTCGCCGAGGCCTACCCGAACGGCGCGCCGAAAGTCAGCCCGGGCCTGAAAGAAGTCGAGTTCGACGGCAAGACCCAACTCGTCTCGTTCACCCGCGTCAACGGCGTGCCATCGGCTGACTGGTATGTGGCGCTGGTGCTGGATAAAGACACCGCGTTCTCGATGCTCAGCGAATTCCGCACTTCGGCGCTGATCGCCATGGTGATTGCCGTGGTGATCATCATCGCCCTGCTCGGCATGCTGATCCGCGTGCTGATGCAACCGCTGCTGACCATGGGCCGCGCCATGCACGACATCGCCGAAGGTGAAGGCGATCTGACCAAGCGTCTGGTGATCCATGGCCACGACGAGTTCGGCGCACTGGGCCTGTCGTTCAACCGCTTCGTCGAACGTATTCACACCTCGATCCGCGAAGTGTCCTCGGCCACCGGCCAAGTCAACGAGGTCGCCTTGCGCGTGGTCGCGGCATCGAACTCGTCGATGTACAACTCCGACCAGCAAGCCAGCCGCACTAACAGCGTAGCCGCCGCGATCAATCAGCTCGGCGCCGCCGCCCAGGAAATCGCGCAGAACGCCGCCCTCGCCTCGCAACACTCCAGCGATGCACGCAGCCTGGCGGTCGACGGCCAGCAGGTTGTGGATAAAACCATCCACGCCATGCAGCAGTTGTCGGCAAAAATCAGCGACTCCTGCGGCAACATCGAAACCCTCAACAGTAATACGGTGAACATCGGGCAGATTCTGGAAGTGATCACCAGCATCTCCCAGCAAACCAACCTGCTGGCGCTCAACGCCGCCATCGAAGCGGCCCGTGCCGGTGAAGCTGGCCGTGGTTTCGCCGTGGTCGCTGACGAGGTGCGCAACCTCGCACACCGCACTCAGGACTCGGCGCAGCAAGTGCAAAAGATGATCGAAGAACTGCAAGTCGGCGCGCGTCAGGCGGTGAGCATCATGACCGAGAGCCAGCGCGAGAGCGAAAGCAGCGTAGGCATCGCCAACCAGGCAGGCGAACGTCTGGGCAGCGTGACCCAGCGCATCGGCGAGATCGACGGAATGAACCAGTCGGTGGCGACAGCGACCGAAGAGCAGACCGCTGTGGTCGAGTCGATCAACGTTGATATCAACGAGATCAACACACTGAATCAGGAAGGTGTGGAGAACTTGCAGGCGACCTTGCGCGCATGCTCGGATCTTGAGCAGCAAGCGGCGCGGTTGAAGCAGCTGGTGGGCAGTTTCAGGATCTGAAGTGCAGCCACTGGCCCCATCGCCAGCAGGCTAGCTCCCACATTGGATCGGTGGTGATCACAAAACCAGTGTGGGAGCGGGCTTGCCCGCGAAAGCGGCATCAGCCGCACTGAGATCTAAAATCTGGAACCCGGTTTAGAAAGAAACGCCAACTCCTCAGCCGTAGACTCGCGCCCCAACACCGCATTGCGATGCGGAAACCGGCCAAACCGCGCAATCACTTTCCGATGCCGCTCGGCGTAGTCCAGATTGTCGGCAAACACCGCCCGCTCGGCTTCCGGCTGTTCAGCCACCAGTTCCATGAACCTGGACACCGCCTCGTTCTGCACCGCGAGGTTTTCGCAGTGTTCGAACACCAGATAAATGAATACCCGCTGGATCGGTTTCAGCTGCCGGTCGAAGTCCGCAGCAATGCCTTGCGCGACGAGTTTCTGCGCACGCAGATCACCGGAATAGGCTTTGGGGGAGTCGCGAAAGATCATTCGCGGCAGTTGATCGAGCAGCAACACCACGGCCAGCCAACCTTCGGGACGTTGCGTCCACTCGGTTAATTCGCCGGCCAGGGCCTGATCGACAAAGACCCCGAAACGCTCACGCGCTTCGAGGTCTTGGCTGTCACGCTTACCGAACCACAACTTGCCCTTGTCAGCCGCAATCTCGTCCGGTGATTCGGCATGTCCGAACCACCAATCGAGCAACGGCTGCCAGGGCGCGTTCATGGTTTATTCCTTGTGGTAGGCCGTAGCGCGGGCGACTTCTTCTTTCGAGCCGAGGAACACCGCTACGCGCTGGTGCAGACCTTCCGGCTGAATGTCGAGAATGCGCTGGTGACCGTCGGTGGATGCGCCACCGGCCTGTTCCACCAGGAACGACATCGGATTGGCTTCGTACATCAGACGCAGTTTGCCCGGCTTCGATGGCTCGCGGCTGTCACGTGGGTACATGAACAGACCGCCACGGGTCAGGATGCGGTGCACGTCGGCGACCATCGCGGCAACCCAACGCATGTTGTAGTTCTTCTTCAGCGGACCTTCTTCGCCGGCCAGCAGTTCGCTGACGTAGCGTTGTACCGGGGCTTCCCAGTGGCGCTGGTTGGACATGTTGATCGCGAATTCCTGGGTCGACTCAGGAATGGTGATGTCTTCGTGGGTCAGGACGAAGCTGCCCATTTCGCGGTCCAGGGTGAAGCCTTTGACGCCGTCGCCCAGGGTCAGCACCAGCATGGTCTGCGGGCCGTAGATCGCGTAACCGGCAGCGACTTGCTGGGTGCCTGGCTGCAGGAACGCTTTTTCGTTCAGCGGCTCGTTCTGGCTCAGGTATTCGTGCGGGCAACGCAGTACCGAGAAGATGGTACCGACCGGGGCATTGATGTCGATGTTCGACGAGCCGTCCAGTGGGTCGAATACCAGCAGGTACGCGCCTTTCGGGTATTTGCCCGGGATCTGGTAGGCATTGTCCATTTCTTCGGACGCCATGCCGGCCAGGTGACCACCCCATTCATTGGCTTCGAGCAGGATCTCGTTCGACAGAACGTCGAGCTTCTTCTGTACTTCGCCTTGGACGTTTTCAGTGCCCATGCTGCCCAGAACACCACCCAGGGCACCTTTGGACACGGCGTGGCTGATCTCTTTGCAGGCACGCGCCACCACTTCGATCAGGAAGCGCAGATCGGCAGGAGTGTTATTGCTGCGGGTCTGCTCAATCAAATAGCGACTCAGGGTAACGCGGGACATGGACGGCTCCGGTGGATTGGGGGGGGCTAAAAACCCGCGCAGTTTACAGGGAGTCTGAAAACGTAGCGAGCGATGACGCCCGGTAACGTGCATTGGGGCGCAATTGCTTGTATCAGACGTGATCGGGTCGAGAGAGTTCAGGCACCGCAATCAGCGTAGTTCGAATCGAGACGGATGGCAGTTCAAGACCTTTGTCGATTGAGCGATCGCTTTCGCGAGCAGACTCACCCCTACAGGGGTACGCATTCCAATTGTAGGCGTGAGCCTGCTCGCGATCGGGTGCACAGCACCCGCCGACTCAGGAGTTGGTCGGAGGCTTGCGCAACAGACTCGCCGCCATCGCCCCCAGAAATACCACGCTCACCAGCAACACCGCCCACAAACCGATTTTCTTCCAGTTGGTCTCGGCCACCGCCGCGGTGGTGGCCGGCGTAGCCTGCGTAGCAAGCGCTTCGCCCTGCACCGTTGCCTTGCCCAGCGTCACGAGTTTCTCCGGTTTGAAATCCGGAATCAGCGTGGCCAGCGGCAGGTTCGCCGTTTTCACACTCGGGTTACCCAATGCCAGACTGTAAGGCCCTTCGCCGCGCGCGAGGAAAATCACCTGCGTCGCCCGCACCGCGTACTTCAGGCTCGGCGCCTGCTCACCAAGGCCACCGCCGCGCTCATCCACCGTCAGCTTCAATTGCTGCACGGTCTGCCCATACAGCTGCAATTCGTTCTGCACCACGTCCTGACTGTTCTGGGTCAGGCGGTACAGCAAACCGCTGCTTACGGTCTGCCACGGCAGGCTGCTCTCGCGCCGGCCGGCGAGCGTCACCGGCGCCAGGCTGTTCGGTTGCTTGAGTTCAACCTGCACCCGCTCGACGTTCAGCCCCATCGGCAACTGCCAAGTGTATTCGCCGGCCTTGGTGCTGCTGCCGGTCAGCGCTTGCGACCAGACCAACGGCAACGGCACGTTACGCGGATCGCTGCTTTTCAGCTGCGCCGAGGTCAGGGTCGGCGCCGACGTCGACGCGTCCCACAGCAGTCGCAGATAACGCGCCGATTGTCCCGGCAGCGCCACTTCATGCTGTTCGATGCGCTCGTCGGAAAAGGTCAGCCGTGCGACCTGCCCATCCCCCCACGCCTGCCAATGCTGCAAATCATCACTGGCCTCGATGCTGAAGCGCTGGAAGCCGTCGCGTTCGCTGGTCCAGTCGAGGATCAACTGCTGCAACGGTGCCTTGATCGCGCTGGCGTCGAGCAGCCAGCCACGCAGCACTTCTTCGCCGGCCTCCAGTTGGCTGGACGGTTGCACTTCCACCAGCGTGCCGGTGGTGGTCGATTGCACCCGCACATTCGGCGCGCGCTCACTGGCGTCGGCGGCGTTGTACAACGGGAACCACTTCACCTCATGCAACTGCCCGTCGTCGCGGGTCTGCGCCGACTCGCGAGCCAGGGCATAGGCTTGCGGTTCGCCGGCGGCATTGAACACCCGCAGGTCGCTCAGGTCGGTCTGGCGTGCCTGCAATTGCGCGCTCAATGGCAGCTCGAGGCGATACCAGGGGCCGTTGCCACTCACCACCAGCGGCACCTGCGTGGCGAAGTCCGCCGGTTTTTCCTGGGCGCCGGCAGCCATCACCACGCCCAGCGCCAACCACCCCAGATTCAGCATGCGACTCAAGATGAAACTCCTTCGGTGTCTGCGACGGGTTTGTCCGCCGCCGGTTCGGCTTCGACGCGTTTGGGCGGCAGCGGCGCAAAGTAGCCCACCACCAGCAGCAACACCCCGACGCCGATAAACGAGACGATCCGTGCCAGTCCGCCACGGTTGCTCAATTCGACAAAAACCAGTTTCGCCACCACCAGCGCAATCAGCGCCGCGCCGATCAGCCACACCTCGCGCCGATGACGCAGATGCCCGCCGATCATCAGACCCAGCGCCATCAGCGTCCAGACGATCGACAACCCGGCCTGCACCAGCATCGATTCGAGCAGCAGATCCAGTTCGAACGGAATCCCCGCCCAATGGTGCGCAGCACGGGTGACCAGCGCGGTGCACAAGGCGAACAGCGAAACCCCGGCGATCAGTTGCGTGGCGTACTCGGCGTAATCCTTACGGATCGCAAACTGTGCCACGGCATAGCGCGACCACACGTACACCCCGAACAGGGCGAACAGCAGGCCCAATTCCAGCGGGTTGAGCAGCGGCACGTACGGCAGTGGTTCGGCGTTGCCGTCGCTGACGCCGTTGGCCAGCCAGAACCACGCCAGCATCAGCACCGCCAGTGGCGCAGCGGCGTACAAGCGATATTCGCGGGGGAACGCTGCCACCGGCCACGGCCAGTTGCGCGCAGCCGCCGCCAGCAACAAATACAGGCTCGGCAGGATCGCCCAGCCCAGCCAGCGCCAGGCGTTGTATTGCTCGGACAACAGCAGCAGGCCGTAGCGCAATTCCAGCGCCAGCACGCCGATCAGCAGCCAGCAGCCGAGCACATGCGCCGTGCTCAGGGCCCTTGCCGGCAGCATTGGCGCCAGACGCCGCAAGCTGAAAAAGTGCACGACGAACACCAGTGCCCACGCCAGCCAGCCGATGTTCGCCGCCGGGTGATAACGCGAATGCCACGCTGCCAGCAGCACCAGTCCCGCCGCCGGAATCAGCAAGGTGCACAGCAGGCCCAGCGCCGGCCATTTCAAACGCAGCGACAGCAATGTCCACAGCGCCACGCTCAGTGCGGCGACCAGCAGCAACAGGGTTGCCTGCAGGTTCAGCGGCGCAAATCGCAGCACTTCGCTGACCCACGCCAACGCCCACCATCCGGCGCCCCACACCAGCAGCACCTCAGACAGGCGCTGCAAACTCAGTGCATCGAACGCCGAAGCGTGATTGCCCAGTTGCAGGCGCCAGGCACCGATCATGGCGGCCAGCCCCAACACCAGCGGCGTCCAGAAACCGCCATGAGCCAGCGGTCGCAGACCTTCGCTGGACAGCGGTCCGAGCAACTCGGGACCGGCCAGCAAAAACGCCGCGCCGCCGATCAACTGCAACAACAGGCCGAAAACGAAACTCACGCGTTGCTGGAGGTACAGGCTCAGCCAGATGATCAGCAATCCGCTGGCGGCCCATACCGCGCTCGCGGTTTGCCATGGCAACACGAACAGCACCGCCAGATTGATCAGCACCAACCCCGCCAACAGCACCACCGATAAGCCGCGCAGCAGACGCACATCGCCGCGCACCATCTCGTCGCGCGCCGCCAGCAGCATGCCAGCGATCAATGCCAGGCCAATCAGCGACGCACTGAGCAAACCGCTCCAGCCAGCGCTGAACACCGCCGCCGAATCCTCACCCGCGCCTTGCAGGCGCAGCAGGAACAACGCACCACCGAGCAACTGCACGGCAAACGCGGTGAACAGGAACGTGCGCGACTGCAGGCGCAGGCCGGCGAACAATGTCGCCAACCCGGCCAGCGCCCAACTGATCGCCGTGGCCTGAACAAAGAAGAACAGCGGCGCCAACAGATACAGGAAGGTCAGGCCCAGGGCCGCCAGCACCGGCAGGCCTTGGCGCTCCCACGGCGAAGCCTGTTCCGGCGAGGCCTTGCGCAGTTGATAGAAACTGAACAGCAGCGCGATGCCGAGCATCAGCGCGCCCAACGGTGCACCGTCGAGCAGGCTGCTTTCACCGACCCGCAACTGACTGAGAAAGGCCAGCGCCGAACCCAGTTGCAGCAGCAGGGCAAACGCCCGGGCGAACGGTCGCTGCTGACGCAAGCCGAGCCAGAAAATACCCGCGCCCTCCACCGCCCAGGCTGCCGAGGTCCAGCGCGCATCGAGGCCGAGCGGGATCGCCAGACTGGCGAAAATCACCCCCAGCGCCAGACAGGTTTCGCCCAGCAACAAGGCGCGTCCGCCCATCAATACCCGGGCCAGCCCCATGTAGATCACGCCCAACGCCAGCGCGCTGAACGCGGCGGCGAACTCCAGATGCTGCACCAGCGCAAACTGCAGACCGAAGCCCACGATCGGCGGCCCGAACAGCATCGTGCCATCGACGTAATCGCCCTTGCGGGCCGACCAGTGCAGCAGCGCCTCGCGGTCGCCGTCCGCCGGCGCATCGGGCATGTCGAGCAACTTGCGCCGGGCAAACAGCAGACCGATGGCCAGATACATCAGGAAGAACAGGATCAGGAACGGCTCGGTGCTCCACAGCAACTCAGGCGCATACGAACGCAGTCCCCAGGCGAAACCGATACCGAAGGTGCCGACAAAACCGATCAGGTTGAGCAGGCGCCAGGCCTTGAACCAGGCGATGGCGAGAATGCCGGCGTTGAGCAACGCGAAATAGCTGAACAGCGCGACATGGTTGCCGGCGCCGGTCGAGGTCAGGATCGGCGCGGCGAAACCGCCCAATGCCGCCGCGGCGGCCAGCCCCAGCGCATCCTGGGTGATGGCGAGAATCGCCGAGAACACCGTCACGGCCACCAACAGCCCCAGCGCGGCGGACGGGTCGAGCAACGGGTGCAGGCGCATCGCCGCAAACACCGTCAGGTACAGCACGGCGATCCCGGTGCCCTGCAAAATCAGCGCATAACTGCTGTTGCGCCGACGCAGCCACCAGCCCAGCGCCAGCAGGGCCAAGGCCGCCGCCGCGACACCGGCGTAACGCACTTCGATCGGCACCACCATGCCTTCGGTGGCGTAGCGCAACAGGAAGGCCAGACCGAAGAACAACAGCACCACACCGACCCGCAGCACGGTGTTGCCGCCGAACAGCCAGTTGCGCGCAGCGCTGATGCCACGTTCGATGAGGTTCGGACCACGAGGTTCGGCGGGTTGTGCGGGTTTTGCGGGTTCGTCAGTGATGGCGTCCAGATGCCAGACATCGGCCGGTAGCGGCTGACTGGTTTCGCTGGCGACGGCGCTGATCGGTTCGAGTTCGGGCGGCAGTTCCCAGACCAATTCTGGCGCTGAGGCATCCTCAGCGGTGTCAACGGGCTCGACGACCGGCTCGCTGAACGGTTCCGCGCCTGCCGGTAGCACCGCGTGAGAGGGGGAGCCTTCCAGCAGATACAGGCGCTGCGCGACGCCTTGCAAGGCTACCTTCGTCTGTTCAAGTTGGCGCTGTTGCTCCGCCGCCTGCGAGCCAAGCCGGGCGATGCGCAGCGTTTGCCCAATCGCAAGCCCGAGCAGTGCACCGAGCAGCGCGGCACTGAACGACTCATCGAGCAGCCAGCCGAGCACCAGCCCGATCAACATGAACATCCATTGCATGGTCGATATCCCTAAGCGCAAAGGCCAATCCGGGAAGATTAGCGCAGCCTGATCCAAAAAGATCGCAGCCTTCGGCAGCGCCTACACAGGTGTTCACATAACCCTGTAGGAGCTGCCGAAGGCTGCGATCTTTTCCGGCGCGCCGATTATATCGAGCCGAGCGAAAAGTTACTCCAGCGCTTTCCAGATATCGGTGGCGTACTCGCGGATAGTCCGGTCGGAGGAGAACCAGCCCATCCGCGCCGTGTTGAGCACTGCCGAACGCCACCAGTTGTTGGAATCGAGCCAGTGCGCATCGACGCGTTTTTGCGCTTCCCAGTAGGAATCGAAGTCGGCGCAGACCAGGAAGCGGTCGTAGTCCACCAGCGAATCGATCAGCCCGGTGTAGCGCGACGTGTCATCCGGCGAGAACACGCCGCTGCGGATCGCTTGCAGCACGTCGCTCAGGCGGTGAGACGCGGCGATGTCCGGCGCGGCACTGAACTCGTGGTTCTGTTTGCGCGCTTCGACCTGCTGCGCGCTGAGACCGAAGATGAACATGTGCTCGGCACCGATGCGCTCGCACATTTCCACGTTGGCGCCGTCGAGGGTGCCGATGGTCAGTGCGCCGTTGAGGCCGAATTTCATGTTGCTGGTGCCCGAGGCTTCGAAACCGGCGGTGGAAATCTGCTCGGACAAATCCGCCGCCGGAATGATGCTCTCGGCCAGGCTGACGTTGTAGTTGGGCAAAAACACCACTTTCAGCAGACCGCGCACGGTCGGATCGTTGTTCACCACCCGGGCGATGTCGTTGGTCAGTTTGATGATCAGTTTGGCCTGGTGATAACTGGCCGCCGCCTTGCCGGCAAAGATCTTCACCCGTGGCACCCAGTCGACTTCAGGCTCGGCGCGAATCGCCTGATACAGCGCCACGGTGTGCATCAGGTTGAGCAACTGACGCTTGTATTCGTGGATCCGTTTGACCTGCACGTCGAACATCGCCGCCGGATTGACTGCGATCCCCAGCCGCTCGTGAATCAGATAGGCCAAGGCCTTTTTGCTATGCAGGCGCTGCTCGGCGAAGGCCTTGCGGAACGCGGTTTTCTCGGCGAACGGTTCGAGGTCGAGCAAGCGTTCTTCGGGATTATCCAGCACTTGCGGACCGAGGGCATCGACCAGCATCGAGGTCAGTTCGGAGTTGGCCTGAAACAGCCAGCGGCGGAAGGTGATGCCGTTGGTTTTGTTGTTGATCCGCTCCGGATAGAGCTTGTGCAATTCGGCAAACACGGTCTTGCGCATCAACTGCGTATGCAGCCCGGACACGCCGTTGACGCTGTGCGAACCGAGGAACGCGAGGTTACCCATGCGCACCCGGCGGCCGTTGTCCTCTTCGATCAGCGACACCGCACGCAGCACGTCGAAGTCATGGATGCCCTTGGCCCGCAGCGAATCGATGTGCTGGGCATTGATCAGGTAGATGATCTGCATGTGCCGCGGCAACATGCGCTCCATCAGGCCGACCGGCCAGGTTTCCAGCGCTTCGGGCAGCAGCGTGTGGTTGGTGTACGACAGCGTGTCGACGGTGACTTGCCACGCCGCATCCCAGGCCACGTCGTAGACATCGACCAGTTGCCGCATCAGTTCGGCAACGGCAATCGAGGGGTGGGTGTCGTTGAGCTGGATCGCCGCGTGATCGCCCAGGGTCAGTACCGAGGTGTGCATGTTGCGATGACGACGCAGCAAGTCTTGCAGCGACGCGGCAACGAAGAAGTATTCCTGGCGCAGGCGCAGCTCCTGCCCGGCTTCGGTGCTGTCCGCCGGATAGAGCACGCGGGAGATACTTTCAGCTCGGGCCACTTCAGCCACGGCGCCCAAGTGGTCACCGGCGTTGAAGCGCTCCAGATGCAGATCTTCCATGGCCCGCGCGCGCCACAGGCGCAAGGTGTTGACGCTCGCCCCGCGCCAACCGACCACCGGTGTGTCGTAGGCAATCCCCCGCACGGTTTCGGCTGGCGACCAGACCTGCCTGGATTTGCCGCTGGCATCGGTGACGGTTTCGACACTGCCGCCGAAACCGATGGTGTACACCACTTCCGGACGTTCGAACTCCCACGGGTTGCCGAAATCCAGCCAGTGTTCGGTCTGTTCCTGCTGCCAGCCATCGACGATGGCCTGACGGAACAAGCCGTGTTCGTAGCGAATGCCGTAGCCATGCCCGGCGATGCCGAGGGTCGACATGCTTTCCATGAAGCACGCCGCCAGACGCCCGAGGCCGCCGTTGCCGAGTGCCGCATCCGGTTCCAGCAGACGGATGCGCTCCAGATCGACGCCCAGTTCAGTCAGCGCTTCACGGGCGACATCGAGCAGACCGAGGTTGCTCAAGCTGTCGTAGAGCAAGCGACCAATGAGAAACTCCAGCGAGAGGTAATACACCCGCTTCTGGCCTTTGCGGTAGATCTGCCGGGTGTGGTCCATCCAGTGCTCGACCATGTGGTCGCGCGCCGCCAGGGCAATGGCCTCGAACCAGTCATGGTCGAAGGCGTGATCCGGGTCTTTGCCCACCGCGTAGGTGAGTTTGGTCAGGACGGCGTCGCGGAATGCGGCCACCTCTGCTTCGCGAACTAGTGGTTCTTGAGTCATCGATAGGACCTCGAGCGAGCGGGGAATTGTCTGAGCCTAGACGGTCTGACCGACGGTAGAGGCGCAGGTTCTGCAGTTTTTCCGAAGACGGTGAGATAGCCCGGCATTACCTTGGCGAGTGGGCTATTGAATGCAGGGGCCGTGCCGTACTGACGGCCAATTGAGTGGCATTTGGAAAAATCTGGCGAAAGGTTGTTCAAAAATCCACCAGTCCCGGTATGATCGCGCGCCCTGATGCACACGCCTGGTAATTCCCGATGATGAAGCCCAACCTGATTGCCGCCGCCGAGATCGACCGTCTCGATACGTGGGCCAAATATTCGGCCCCGATGTGCGGCTCTTGTGTCTCCAGCTGCTGCACCCTGCCGGTCGAGGTCAAGATCAAGGACCTGGTGCGCATCGGCGTGGTCGACGAGTTCGAGCTGGGCGACCCGCCGAAGAACATCGCCAAGCGCCTGCAAAAGGAAGGGCTGGTCGAGCGCTTCAACCAGAAGTCGGGGATCTTCACCCTGCAGCGCATGAGCAACAACGATTGCTACTACCTGGATCGTAAGAGCCGCCTGTGCACCATTTATGACAAGCGCCCGGACACCTGCCGTAACCACCCGAAGATCGGGCCGCGTCCGGGATACTGCGCGTACAAGCCGAAAGAAGTCGAGCGCGTGCAGAATTCCCGGTCGATCGAGAAGTTCTGAAGATCAAAAGATCGCAGCCTTCGGCAGCTCCTACAGGGGAATGCGTATCCCTGTAGGAGCTGCCGAAGGCTGCGATCTTTTTTTGCCTTGAATCGCAGACAAACAAAAACGCCCCCGGTCTCGCGACCGGGGGCGTTTTTTTCAGCCTGGGCTAAATCTTATGCCTTGGCTTTCTTGGCAGCGCGGGTACGCTCGCTTTCGTCCAGGATCTTCTTGCGAAGACGGATGGACTTAGGAGTGACTTCGCACAGCTCGTCTTCCTGGATGTATTCCAGAGCCTGTTCCAGGGTGAAGCGAACAGGTGGTACCAGAGCGATGGTTTCGTCTTTACCCGAAGCACGCATGTTGTCGAGCTTCTTGCCTTTGGTTGGGTTCACACCCAGGTCGTTGTCGCGGCTGTTCTGACCAACGATCTGACCGTTGTAGATCTCCTGGCCGTGTTCTACGAACAGCTTGCCACGAGCCTGCAGGGTTTCCAGCGAGTAGGTCAGTGCCTTGCCGGTTTCAACCGAAACCAGAACGCCGTTCTGACGGCCGGACATGTGGCCCGACTTCACTGGAGCGTAACGGTCGAAGATCGAGGTCAGGATGCCAGCACCGTTGGTCAGGGTCAGGAACTGGTTACGGAAACCGATCAGACCGCGAGCAGGGATGTTGTATTCCAGACGAACACGGCCCTTGCCATCCGGCACCATGTTGCTCAGGTCGCCCTTACGCAGACCCATCTCTTCCATGACCTTGCCCTGCGATTCTTCAGGGATGTCGATGGTTACGTTTTCGAACGGTTCCTGCTTCACGCCGTCAACTTCACGGATGATCACTTCAGGACGGCCCAGGGCCAGCTCGAAGCCTTCGCGACGCATGGTTTCGATCAGTACCGAGAGGTGCAGCTCACCACGGCCGGAAACCTTGAACTTGTCAGCCGAGTCGCCTTCTTCAACGCGCAGTGCAACGTTGTACAGCAGCTCTTTGTCCAGACGATCCTTGATGTTACGGGAGGTCACGAACTTGCCTTCTTTACCGCAGAATGGCGAGTCGTTTACCTGGAAGGTCATGGAAACGGTTGGCTCGTCAACGGTCAGCGGCTTCATCGCCTCGACGGTGTTGATATCGCACAGAGTGTCGGAGATGAACAGCTCGTCGAAGCCGCTGATGCAGACGATGTCGCCGGCCGCTGCTTCTTCAACGTCAACGCGGTGCAGACCGTGGTGACCCATCAGCTTCAGGATACGACCGTTGCGGCGCTTGCCGTCGGCGCTGATAGCGACAACCGGGGTGTTCGGCTTGACGCGACCACGAGCGATACGGCCAACACCGATAACACCCAGGAAGCTGTTGTAGTCCAGAGCGGAAATCTGCATCTGGAACGGACCGTCACGGTCAACGGCCGGAGGCGGAACGTGGTCAACAACTGCCTGGTACAGAGCAGTCATGTCTTCGCCCATGGCGGTGTGGTCCAGACCGGCGATGCCGTTCAGGGCCGAAGCGTAAACAACCTGGAAGTCCAGTTGTTCTTCGGTCGCACCGAGGTTGTCGAACAGGTCGAAGATCTGATCCAGAACCCAGTCCGGACGCGCGCCTGGACGGTCAACCTTGTTGATGACCACGATTGGACGCAGGCCGGCTTCGAACGCCTTCTTGGTCACGAAACGGGTTTGCGGCATAGGGCCGTCTTGAGCGTCAACCAGCAGCAGAACGGAGTCAACCATCGACATTACGCGTTCTACTTCGCCGCCGAAGTCGGCGTGGCCCGGGGTGTCCACGATGTTGATGTGGTAGCCGTTCCAGTTGATGGCGGTGTTTTTCGCCAGAATGGTAATACCGCGCTCTTTTTCCTGGTCGTTGGAGTCCATCACGCGCTCGTCGTTGAGCTCGTTGCGCTCCAGGGTGCCGGATTGACGCAGGAGTTTGTCTACCAGGGTGGTCTTACCATGGTCAACGTGGGCAATGATGGCGATGTTACGTAGATTTTCGATCACTTGTGTATCTCGATCAGAGGATTCGGTTTGCTGACAAGTCTTGGCAGCGATTAACAGTAGTGTCCGGCATGGCCGTTACAGCTTGACGGCGGTGTCGGGGGGCCGGTGACGCAGGCCACAGGCAAACAGCCCCGGGCACTTAGCTCGGTCGATAAACGCGCACATTGGCATGCCCCTCACTGAGCAAATGGTGAGCATGCAGGCGACTCATCACGCCTTTGTCGCAATACAGCAGGTACTGGCGAGTCGGATCCAGCTCCTTGAAACGAGCGTTCACTGCGTAGAACGGCATCGTCTGTACTTCTATGCCGGTGAGTTCCAGCGGGTCATCCTCGGCCGCATCCGGGTGACGGATGTCGATGACGATCTGACCGGCCAGCGCTTCGCCGACTTCTTCGATCTGCAAGTCCTGGCCCAATTCGTCGATCACCCGATCGATTGGCACCAGTTTGGCGTTTTCGAGCGCACGCTCGAGGACCGCCATGTCGAATTCTTTCTCTTCGTGCTCGACGCGGTAGCGTTTGGCGGCGGTCTTCGGATTGACCGAAATGACCCCGCAATATTCCGGCATGTGCCGGGCAAAATCGGCGGTGCCGATCTCGTTGGCCGTGTCGATGATGTCCTGCTTGTGCGCAACGATCAGTGGGCGCAGGACCAGCTTGTCGGTCACGCAGTCGATCACCGACAGGTTCGGCAAGGTCTGGCTCGACACCTGGGAGATCGCTTCGCCGGTCACCAGTGCATCGATGTGCAGGCGGTCGGCAATGGCGGAGGACGCGCGCAACATCATACGCTTCAATACGACGCCCATATGACTGTTATCGACTTTGCCGAGAATTTCGCCCAACACTTCTTCGAACGGAACACTGACAAATAGCACGCGTTGCGAGCTGCCGTACTTCTTCCAGATGAAGTGCGCGACTTCCATCACGCCCAATTCGTGGGCACGACCGCCCAGATTGAAGAAGCAGAAATGCGCCATCAGGCCGCGGCGCATGATCTGGTAAGCGGCAACCGTCGAGTCAAAGCCACCGGACATCAATACCAGCGTCTGCTCCAGGGCGCCGAGCGGGTAGCCGCCGATGCCGTTGTGCTGGCTGTGGATGACAAACAACCGTTGGTCGCGAACTTCGATGCGAACTTCGATTTCCGGTGCTTTGAGGTCGATTCCGGCCGCGCCGCACTCACGACGCAGCTTGCTGCCGACATACTTCTCGACGTCCATCGAACTGAACGGGTGCTTGCCTGCACGCTTGCAGCGCACCGAGAAAATCTTCCCGGCCAGCACATCGCCGTAGTGCTGTTTGCACTTCTCGGTGATGTCGTCGAAGTCGCCCAGCGGGTACTCGTCGATCTGCAGAAAATGCGCAACGCCCGGCGTGCAGACCAGGCGCTCACCCATCTCTTTCAAGGCTTTGGGGTCGGTAACGCGGGTTTCCAGCTCGAGATTGTCCCACACACCGTTCACCACCACGGCCGGGTCCAGATCGCGGAGCACGGCGCGGATGTTCTTGGCCAGCTGGCGGATGAAACGCATCCGGACAGGGCGGCTCTTGATGGTGATCTCGGGGAAGACTTTTACGATTAGTTTCATGAAAACAGCGCGCGCAGGGCCAGCCGAAAAAGGGGGGCGCGGATTATAGCGGAAATTGCTCAAGGTTTAACCAGTTAATATGCAGAAGGTTTTTCATGCACCAAAACGGGTCACTTTCAAATTTGCACGCTACATTAAGGGGCGAGATTTTCCCCTTTATTGCGCTTCGCACCGCGGGAAGCGTGAATTTGGGGCAAAAAACCCATGGTGGGGCACTGGCATGCAATTTGCTCCCTTGTGAGGCAGGTTGCCTTGGCAGAGTATCTGCGCCGGCATCACCCATATTAAGGGCATCCACTACCAAGCCCTAAGCCACCCGGAGGACACTATGTCGAAGTCGGTTCAACTCATCAAAGATCATGACGTCAAGTGGATTGATCTGCGCTTCACGGACACCAAAGGCACTCAGCACCACGTGACCATGCCGGCTCGCGATGCGCTGGAAGACGACTTCTTCGAAGTCGGCAAGATGTTCGACGGTTCCTCCATCGCTGGCTGGAAAGGCATCGAAGCCTCCGACATGATCCTGCTGCCGGACGACGATACTGCCGTTCTCGATCCGTTCACCGAAGATCCAACCCTGATCCTGGTGTGCGACATCATCGAACCTTCGACCATGCAAGGTTACGATCGCGACCCGCGCGCCATCGCTCACCGCGCCGAGGAATACCTGAAGACCACCGGTATCGGTGACACCGTCTTCGCCGGTCCAGAGCCAGAGTTCTTCATCTTCGACGAAGTGAAGTTCAAGTCGGACATCTCCGGCTCGATGTTCAAGATCTACTCCGAACAGGGTTCGTGGATGTCCGACCAGGACATCGAAGGCGGCAACAAAGGCCACCGTCCTGGTATCAAAGGCGGCTACTTCCCGGTTCCGCCGTTCGACCACGACCACGAAATCCGTACTGCCATGTGCAACGCACTGGAAGAAATGGGCCAGACCGTTGAAGTTCACCACCACGAAGTGGCGACTGCCGGTCAGAACGAAATTGGTGTCAAGTTCAACACCCTGGTGAAGAAAGCTGACGAAGTTCAGACTCTGAAATACGTTGTACACAACGTTGCCGACGCTTACGGCCGCACCGCGACCTTCATGCCGAAGCCACTGTACGGCGACAACGGCTCGGGCATGCACGTCCACATGTCCATCGCCAAAGACGGCAAGAACACCTTCGCTGGCGAAGGCTATGCCGGCCTGTCCGAAACCGCCCTGTACTTCATCGGCGGTATCATCAAGCACGGTAAGGCCCTGAACGGCTTCACCAACCCGGCCACCAACTCCTACAAGCGTCTGGTGCCAGGTTTCGAAGCTCCGGTAATGCTGGCCTACTCGGCGCGCAACCGTTCCGCCTCGATCCGCATTCCTTACGTCAACAGCCCACGTGGCCGTCGTATCGAAGCGCGCTTCCCGGATCCGGCTGCCAACCCGTACCTGGCTTTCGCAGCACTGCTGATGGCCGGCCTGGACGGTATCCAGAACAAGATCCACCCAGGCGATGCCGCTGACAAAAACCTGTACGACCTGCCGCCTGAAGAGGCGAAAGAAATCCCACAAGTTTGCGGCAGCCTGAAAGAAGCCCTGGAAGAGCTGGACAAGGGCCGTGCGTTCCTGACCAAGGGCGGCGTGTTCTCCGACGACTTCATCGACGCTTACATCGCGCTGAAATCCGAAGAAGAAATCAAGGTTCGCACCTTCGTGCACCCACTGGAATATGAGCTGTACTACAGCTGCTGATCCGGTAGCGCCGCGCTACGCGGCGTGACAAAAAGAGGCCTCCTTCGGGAGGCCTTTTTTGTGCGCGCTCATCCATGGATAATCCGCCGCCTCTGCGCCACGACTGGCGCCTTGACGAAGGGATTCGCATGAAGTGGTTATGGGCTCTGCCCCTGATGACCGGCCTCGCCTGCCAGGCTGTGAACGCAGCTGAGTTTTATGAAAACAAACCACTGGCTCATCCGCTGATCCAGGGATTGCAGGAAAGCTCGGCCACACTGGCATTTATCAAAGAAGCGGACGGCGTCAAAGGTTATTACTGCGTCTGCGACACGCCTGAGGCAAACCCGCAACTGCTGGATGACTTCGGTCAGGCCACCATCGATTCGGTATTTCTCAAGTCACTCGACAGCGAGGATCCGACGCGCTTCGTGCTATTCCGACAAAACGATCGCTACAAGGTCTACGCCTACAAATACGACGCCAATGATCAGCTCTACAGCCGCGTCACGCTCCTGCAGCCGGCGCTGGATCGTATCACCGAAGGCCAGAAACGCCTGGATGCGCTGACCGTCAAGAAAGCCCTTAGCCGTATCACCCCGCTCAACTACCGTTTCTTCTACGAAGCGTCCGGCGTGCCCGAGTTCGACCAGCTCGATCTCAGCCAAGGAACGCTGGTTAGCTATTACAGCCAGTACTACGACCCACTCCCCGACCCGACACCGGACGACGAACCGTACTTTTTCAAGAAGACCTATCAGGAAAAAGACGGACGCTTTCTGACCGTCACCTTCTGGCGCTGGCTCGACAAAACCCTCGTCGAGGGCAACCGCACGCTGTACAACTATCGGGTCAGACGTATCGCCTGGGAAACCGACCCGATGAAATTCACCGGCGGTGAAGATGGCCAATCGGTGTCTTATGATTCCGGATCGATCTCAGCCCAAGGGGCCTACAAGCAGGGCGTGCGTACCGGTCCGTGGTCTATTTCCAAAGACGAGAAATATTCGGAGTCCGGTCATTTTGCCGAGGGTAAACGGGAGGGGCAGTGGTCCATTTATCAGGACGGGCAAACGCTGGACGGCGAGTACCACAATGATTTGCGTGAGGGCCGCTGGCAACTTCACAACTACGACGACATGGAGTGGGTTGCCAGCGGGTTCCAGACCTATGCCCACGGACAACTCAATGGCCCGAGCGAACTGACCACCGCCGGCACCACCGAGCGCGGCAGTTATGTCGACGACAAGCGCCAAGGCCTGTGGACAACCAAAGCAGGTACCGGCAACTACACCGACAACCTGCAAAGTGGCCCATGGACACTCAAGGCCGACAACGGCCACACCCAGACCGTGAACTTCGTCGCCGGCAAAAAAGACGGCGAGCTGCGCGATACCGACGCCAATGGCGCTTTGACTTACATCGAGCATTACGAGGCTGGTGTCCTGTCTGGCGCCCGCGAAAGCGTGCTTGAGGCGGGCGTTTCACGATAAAGATCCGGACGCTTTGTGTGAGCGGATGTTGTCCCGGTTGGGCTTACCGCCGTCCCTGGCCTATGCTGCAAGCCAATCTCATTGTTGATCGGTCGAGTCCATGGGTCGTGGTCTTCTATTCCTCCTGCTGGTGATCGCCCTGCCCGCCGCCGCGCAGATCTACAAGTACACCGACGCCAACGGCAACACGGTCTACAGCGATCATTCGCCGGACGGCGTACAGGCGCAGCCAGTGGAGTTGCCGCCGCTCAACAGCGTCGAACCTCAGGCACCGAGCGCACCGGCGCCTTCCAGCACGGACAAACGCCCAGCGGCACGCAACGCTTATGAAGTGCTGGAACTGACGGGCCTGCCCAGCGAAGAAGCCCTGCGCGCCAACAACGGTACGTTCACCGTCAATGTGCTGATCACACCGCGTCTGCAGGCGCCGCACCAATTAAGGCTGGTCCTGGACGACGAGCCGTACGGCCAGCCGAGCAACGTGCCGATCCTGCAACTGGTGAATATCGATCGTGGTGAGCATCGCCTGGCGGTGCAGGTGATTGATGGTCAGGCGATCATCCAGCAGAGCCCGGTCGTGGTGCTTACGGTGCAGCGGGTGCACAAGCCATGAGAGGCGTCTGGCTGATTCTGTGCCTGCTGGCCCTGCCCGTTTCGGCGGAGGTCTTCACCTATGTCGATGCGCAGGGCAATCGCGTCTACACCGACCAGCCGCGTGGCAACGCCAAGCGCGTACCCATCGCGACCAGCAATCGCATGTCGGCCAACCCCACGGCCGCCATGCCGATCAGCACTGCAAAAAAATCCCTGGAGCAACCGCTGTTCCACTACGACATGCTGCGCATTCTGATTCCCGAGCCGGACGCGACCATCCGCAGTAGCGCCGGCGAATTGATCGTCAGCGTCACCAGCGAACCGGGCCTGCAACACGGTCATCGCTATCGCCTGCTGCTGGACGGCCAGGCCACAGGCGAACCGGGCTTGAGCCCGGTATTTGCGTTGAGCAACATCGACCGGGGCAGCCACAACCTGTCGGTGGAAATCCTCGATGAGCAAGGCCGCACCGTCGAACGTACTGCCAACCAGCCGTTCCACATGCTGCGCATCTCGCTTGCGCAGAAACGCCAGGTCAAACCCTGCGTCGGCGAGGACTACGGCGTGCGCCCGGAATGCCCGCTGAAGGACAAACCGCCCGAGCCGAAAAATCCCTTCCTGCGTTTCTTCTAACGCCGTTCAGCTTTGCGCACTATATTGGTGCAACAAGCTGCACCGTACCCACATTCCAACCCATTTTGGTTCGAAAGTACCCGCCAGCCCCGGCAGGACGCCACGCAAACGAGCGTCAAACGCCTGTTTCAGGGGTTGAGCGCTTCTTTTCGGAGCCTTGGTTTGGTTTTTGCATTTTCCTCGCATCAGCGCTTAGTTCTCGCGCACGCCTTGCTCCAAAAGGGGTCCAGATGACCATAAGCGACGCAATCCACCGTTTGCTGCTCGACAACCTGACCACCGCCACCATTCTGCTCGACGCCGAACTGCGCCTTGAGTACATGAACCCGGCGGCGGAAATGCTGCTGGCCATCAGCGGTCAGCGCAGTCATGGACAGTTCATCAGCGAGCTGTTCACCGAATCCACCGAGGCGCTCAACTCGCTGCGTCAGGCGGTGGAACAGGCACACCCGTTCACCAAGCGCGAAGCGATGCTCACCGCCCTCACCGGCCAGACCCTGACCGTGGACTACGCGGTGACGCCGATCCTCAGCAACGGCGAGACCATGCTTCTGCTGGAGGTACACCCGCGTGATCGCCTGCTGCGGATCACCAAGGAAGAGGCGCAATTGTCCAAGCAGGAAACCAGCAAGATGCTGGTGCGCGGCCTCGCCCACGAGATCAAGAATCCGCTGGGTGGCATCCGTGGCGCCGCGCAGTTGCTGGCCCGCGAACTGCCGGAAGACAACCTGCGCGACTACACCAACGTGATCATTGAAGAGGCCGACCGCCTGCGCAATCTGGTCGACCGCATGCTCGGCTCGAACAAGCTGCCGTCGCTGGCCCTGTGCAACGTCCACGAAGTGCTCGAACGCGTCTGCCAACTGGTCGAAGCGGAAAGTCAGGGCTGCATCACCTTGGTGCGCGATTACGACCCGAGCATTCCCGACGTGTTGATCGACCGCGAACAAATGATTCAGGCCGTACTGAACATCGTACGCAACGCGATGCAGGCGATCAGCAGCCAGAACGAGCTGCGCCTGGGCCGCATCAGCCTGCGCTCCCGGACCATGCGCCAGTTCACCATTGGGCATGTCCGCCATCGCCTGGTGACCAAGATCGAGATTATCGACAACGGCCCCGGGATCCCGGCGGAACTCCAGGAAACCATCTTCTTTCCCATGGTCAGCGGCCGCCCGGACGGTACCGGGCTGGGCCTGTCCATCACCCAGAACATCATCAGCCAGCACCAGGGCCTGATCGAGTGTGACAGCCACCCCGGCCACACCACGTTCTCGATCTTTCTGCCACTGGAACAAGGAGCCACATCGACATGAGCCGTAGTGAAACCGTGTGGATCGTCGATGACGACCGTTCTATCCGTTGGGTTCTGGAAAAGGCCTTGCAGCAAGAAGGCATGACCACCCAGAGCTTCGACAGCGCCGATGGCGTGATGAGTCGTCTGGCCCGTCAGCAGCCTGATGTGATCATTTCCGATATCCGCATGCCGGGCGCCAGTGGCCTGGACCTGCTGGCGCGGATTCGCGAGCAGCACCCACGGTTGCCAGTGATCATCATGACCGCTCACTCCGACCTGGACAGCGCGGTAGCCTCGTATCAGGGCGGCGCCTTCGAATACCTGCCCAAGCCGTTCGACGTGGATGAGGCGGTATCGCTGGTCAAGCGCGCCAATCAGCATGCGCAGGAACAGCAAGGCCTGGAAGTGGTGCCGGCACTGACCCGCACCCCGGAAATCATCGGCGAAGCGCCGGCGATGCAGGAAGTGTTTCGCGCCATCGGCCGCTTGAGCCACTCCAACATCACTGTGCTGATCAACGGCGAATCCGGCACCGGTAAAGAGCTGGTGGCCCACGCCCTGCACCGCCACAGCCCGCGGGCGGCCTCGCCGTTCATCGCGCTGAACATGGCGGCGATCCCGAAGGATCTGATGGAGTCCGAGCTGTTCGGTCACGAGAAAGGCGCGTTTACCGGCGCGGCAAACCTGCGGCGCGGACGTTTCGAACAGGCTGACGGCGGCACGCTGTTCCTCGATGAAATCGGCGACATGCCGGCCGACACCCAGACCCGCTTGCTGCGGGTGCTGGCTGACGGCGAGTTCTATCGCGTTGGCGGGCACGTGCCGGTCAAAGTCGACGTACGGATCATCGCCGCGACGCACCAGAATCTGGAAACCCTGGTGCACGCCGGGAAATTCCGTGAGGACTTGTTCCACCGCCTCAACGTGATCCGCATTCACATTCCACGCCTGTCGGATCGTCGCGAAGACATTCCGACCCTGGCCAAGCACTTCCTCAGCCGCGCCGCGCAAGAACTGGCAGTGGAGCCGAAGCTGCTGAAAACCGAGACCGAGGAATACCTGAAGAACCTGCCATGGCCGGGCAACGTACGGCAGCTGGAAAACACTTGCCGCTGGATCACCGTGATGGCGTCCGGGCGCGAGGTGCACATCAGCGACCTGCCGCCGGAATTGCTGAGCCTGCCGCAGGATTCGGCGCCAGTGACCAACTGGGAACAGGCACTGCGCCAGTGGGCCGATCAGGCATTGGCCCGTGGCCAGTCGAGCTTGCTCGACAGCGCAGTGCCGGCATTTGAGCGGATCATGATCGAGACCGCGCTGAAGCACACGGCCGGTCGCCGTCGTGATGCGGCGGTATTGCTCGGTTGGGGTCGCAATACCCTGACGCGCAAGATCAAGGAACTGGGGATGAAAGTGGATGGCGGGGATGATGATGAGGGGGATGAGGGTTAAGCCCTGAGTTCATCGCTGCCCGTTACATCCATTCGCGAGCAGGCTCACTCCTACAGGGGAACGCATTGCAACGGTAAGAGTGAGCCTGCTCGCGATGCTTTTAGGCCTGCGTGCACCGCATCAATGCACGATGACCCGTGATCGGGCATCGCAACCTGTTCAAAAAACATCCAGTAAAAACTGAAAAACCCAAGCCACAGAAACGCGAAAGCCCCGAATGACGGGGCTTTCGCGTTTCTGAGAGATTTTTCTGTTTCCAAATACTAAAACTGGCACGCCCCCTGCAATAACCCTCACAGGTGATTCGATTCACCACCCGTTTCGGGGACCTTGGTACAGGCAGGCCGGGGATTCCCCTCTTTACACCGGACGCACACCGCAACGCGATGCGCCCACCCTTTTGGGATCCTTGGTACAGGCAGGCCGGGGGTTCCCTCTTTACACCGGACCGACGCTCTCAGCGAAGTCCACCCCGTTTTGGGAACCCTGATACAGGCAGGTCAGGGATTCCCGCTTTTATTGCTCCCGGAGATGGATCTCCAGCCGCCAGCGGTCATCGACCTGACTGCCGGCCCAGCCCCCCTGCAGCGGCCGCGCCGCCAGCACCGTCAACAACAAACCACCATCACTCACTCGCGTCCGCCAATTCACGTCCTTGCCGTTGAGCCTGAGCTGACCCTTCTGCGCATTACCTTCAGCCTGAAACAGCAGGGCCACGGTGCCGTCGATGATCTCGCCGTGCAGTTTGGGCTCGTTGTTGAACCAGACCACCAGGCCGTCATCCGTCACGTCGACCTGCTGCAGCACGCTCGGATCTGGCGTGGTCAGGCGACCGATCATCAAACCGACCATCAGGCCGAAAATCGCCAGCGAACCGATCACCCGCGGGAATAGTTTCGAACGCGGGTCGGCTTGCGGCGTAGAATGCGCGTCATCTTTACCTTCGGAGCCGTGCATGTTTCACGTCATCCTTTTTCAACCAGAAATTCCGCCGAATACCGGCAACGTTATCAGGCTGTGCGCCAACAGCGGCTGCCACCTGCATTTGATCGAACCGCTGGGTTTCGAGATGGACGACAAGCGCTTGCGCCGGGCCGGCCTCGACTACCACGAATATGCCACGCTGCAGCGCCATGCCGACCTCGCCAGCTGCCTTGAAAGCCTGGGCAACCCACGATTGTTCGCCTTCACCACCAAGGGCTCGCGGCCGTTTCACGACGCCGCGTTCGTCCCTGGCGATGCGTTCATCTTCGGCCCGGAAAGCCGTGGCCTGCCGCCAGAGGTGCTGGACGCCCTGCCCGCCGAACAGCGCCTGCGCCTGCCGATGCGTGAAGGCTGCCGCAGCCTGAACCTGTCCAACACCGTGGCGGTGGCCGTGTACGAAGCGTGGCGGCAGAACGGTTTCAAGTAACACCGCAGCGGACCTACAACCCTCTGTAGGAGCTGCCGAAGGCTGCGATCTTTTGATCTTGTTTTTCGGGGATCAAGATCAAAAGATCGCAGCCTTCGGCAGCTCCTACACGAAGGTTTCGTTTACCCCATGAAAAAAGCGCCGTTTGAAGGCGCTTTTTTCATGGGGCAAACGAAGCTTTTATTGAACGGTTGGCGTCTCGCCGCTTTCCTGCATGCGCTGCAGCTCTTGCGCGTACAGGGCGTCGAAGTTCACCGGAGCCAGCATCAGGGCCGGGAACGAACCACGGGTCACCAGGCTGTCCAGGGTTTCGCGAGCGTACGGGAACAGGATGTTCGGGCAGAACGCACCCAGGGTGTGGCTCATCGAAGCCGCGTCCAGGTTTTTGATCAGGAAGATACCGGCCTGTTGCACTTCAGCGATGAAGGCCACTTCGTCGCCGTTTTTCACGGTGACGGACAGGGTCAGCACGACTTCGTAGAAATCGTTTTCCAGTTCTTTCTGACGGGTGTTCAGATCCAGACCGACGGTCGGATCCCACTGCTGGCGGAAGATCGCCGGGCTTTTCGGAGCTTCGAAGGACAGGTCGCGTACGTAGATGCGCTGCAAGGAGAATTGCGGTGCGGTTTCTTCTTCGCTGGCTGCAGTGTTCTGTTGGTCAGTCATCTCAGATCCTTATCGATCTTGGGTCTTTTAGGGAGTGCTGTACGTGGGTGCAGCCGTTCAGGCCTTGAGCAGCGCGTCGAGCTTGCCGGCGCGCTCCAGGGCATACAAATCATCACAACCGCCGATGTGCTTTTCACCGATCCAGATCTGCGGCACGGACGTGCGTCCGGCCTTCTGGCTCATGGCAGCACGAATCTGCGGCTTGCCATCGACCTTGATCTCTTTGAAGGCCACACCTTTGTTCGCGAGCAATTGCTTGGCTCGCATGCAATAAGGGCAGTAATCGCTGGAGTAGACGATGACTTCGCTCATATCACTTCACCAGCGGCAGGTTGTCGCCTTTCCAGCTGGAGATCCCGCCGGACAGCTTGGCGGCGGTGAAGCCGGATTTCATCAGTTCGCGGGCGTGGGTACCGGCGGTCTGGCCCAGGGCGTCGACCAGAATGATGGTCTTGGCCTTGTGTTTTTCCAGCTCGCCGATGCGCGCAGCCAGTTTGTCCTGGGGAATGTTCACCGCGCCAACGATGTGGCCGGCAGCGAAATCCTTCGTCGGACGGATGTCCACCACCACGCCTGCTTCTTTGTTGACCAGTGCGGTCAGCTCGCCGGTGCTCAGGCTTTTACCGCCGCCCTGCATGGTGTGGGCGAGCAACAGAGCCAGCAGTACGACGAAGATACCGACAAGAATGTAGTGGTTAGTGGCAAATTCAATCAGGTGAGCAACCATCGAAGGAGGTTCCAGGGCGTTAAAATGTCGGCCAGTATACACAGCCGCTATGGTGGGCCAAACCCCGTCCGGCGGTGACGCCGCAGGAACTTCGCTTTAAACTCCTACTCCCTTTTCCATCGCCCTCTTCTTTATTAGCCACGAGTGGATTCCATGACTACCACGCCTAAACCTTTGGTCCTGATGATTCTCGACGGCTTCGGTCACAGTGACAGCCACGAATCCAATGCCGTGTATGCGGCGAAGAAGCCGGTACTTGATCGCCTGTGGGCCAGCGTGCCGAACGGTTTGATCTCGGGCAGCGGCATGGACGTCGGCCTGCCGGACGGTCAAATGGGCAACTCCGAAGTCGGCCACATGAACCTCGGCGCCGGTCGCGTGGTGTATCAGGACTTCACCCGTGTGACCAAAGCGATCCGCGACGGCGAGTTCTTCGAAAACCCGACCATCTGCGCCGCCGTGGATAAAGCCGTGGCTGCCGGCAAGGCCGTGCATTTCATGGGCCTGCTGTCCGATGGCGGCGTGCACAGCCACCAGGATCACCTGATCGCCATGGCCGAACTGGCCTTCAAGCGTGGCGCCGAAAAAATCTACCTGCACGCCTTCCTCGACGGCCGCGACACCCCGCCGAAAAGCGCCACTTCGTCGATCGAACTGCTCGACGCGACCTTCCAGGCGCTGGGCAAGGGTCGCATCGCCAGCATCGTCGGTCGCTACTACGCGATGGACCGTGACAACCGTTGGGACCGCGTATCCCAGGCCTACAACCTGATTGTCGACGGCAACGCCGAATTCAACGCGGCCACCGCCCAGGCAGGCCTCGATGCCGCCTATGCCCGTGGCGAAAGCGACGAATTCGTCAAAGCCACCACCATCGGCGAGCCGGTCAAGGTTGAAGACGGCGACGCCGTGGTGTTCATGAACTTCCGCGCCGACCGTGCCCGCGAGCTGACCCGTGTGTTCGTCGAAGACGATTTCAAGGAGTTCGAGCGCGCGCGCCAGCCGAAACTGGCCGGCTTCGTCATGCTGACCCAATACGCCGCCAGCATCCCTGCGCCATCGGCCTTCGCCGCCGGCAGCCTGGAAAACGTGCTCGGCGACTATCTGGCGAAGAACGGCAAGACCCAGCTGCGTATCGCTGAAACCGAAAAATACGCGCACGTGACCTTCTTCTTCTCCGGTGGCCGTGAAGAACCGTTCCCGGGCGAAGAGCGCATCCTGATCCCGTCGCCGAAAGTCGCCACCTACGACCTGCAACCGGAAATGAGCGCACCGGAAGTCACCGACCGCATCGTCGATGCGATCGAACACCAGCGCTACGACGTGATCGTGGTCAACTACGCCAACGGCGATATGGTCGGCCACAGCGGCGTGTTTGACGCTGCGGTGAAAGCCGTGGAATGCCTGGACACCTGCGTCGGCCGCATCGTCGAGGCACTGGAAAAAGTCGGCGGCGAAGCGCTGATCACCGCCGATCACGGTAACGTCGAGCAGATGTCCGACGCGTCCACCGGCCAGGCGCACACCGCGCACACCACCGAGCCAGTGCCGTTCATTTATGTCGGCAAGCGTGACCTCAAGGTCCGCGAGGGCGGCGTACTGGCGGACGTGGCACCGACCATGCTGATGCTGCTGGGCCTGGAGAAACCGGCGGAAATGACCGGGACGTCGATTCTGGTCTGACCCGGATCCAGGAAACCCCGTAAACCCCGTAGGAGTGAGCCTGCTCGCGATAGCAATCTGACAGTCAACTACTCTGTTGAATGTGAGAACGCCATCGCGAGCAGGCTCACTCCTACATTGGTTTGTGGAGGTTTCAAAGATTATTTTCAGCTGTATCTCCAGCCAGTTATCACACAAGCCCAATTGGGCGTTTTTTTTGCAGCGTCGGGCGGGCATACTAGGCCGTCCATTACCCTGGTGCCGCCCGCCTCTATGCTCCGCGTCCTGATCGCCCTCGCTCTGACCTGCCTGCTCCAACCGGCCTTCGCTGACGAGCGCGCGCAAACCCAACAGCAGTTGGATGCCACGCGTCAGGACATTGCCGAGCTGAAAAAGCTGCTGGGCAAGCTGCAGGAAGAAAAATCCGGCGTGCAGAAAGAGCTCAAGGGCACCGAAACCGAGATGGGCAAGCTCGAGAAGCAGGTCGATGCCCTGCAAAAAGAGCTGAAGAAAAGCGAATCCGAGCTGCAGCGGCTCGATGCGGAGAAAAAAAAACTCCAGAGCGCGCGCACTGAACAACAGCGACTGATCGCCATGCAGGCCCGCGCGGCCTATCAGAACGGCCGTCAGGAATATCTCAAGCTGCTGCTCAACCAGCAGAATCCCGAGAAATTCGCCCGCACCCTCACCTATTACGATTACCTGAGCCAGGCCCGTCTGGAACAGTTGAAGAACTTCAACGAAACCCTGCGCCAACTGGCCAATGTCGAAAAAGACATCGCCATGCAGCAAGCGCAATTGCTGGTCCAGAAAAGCAGCCTCGACACCCAGCGCGACGAACTGGAAAAAGTACGCAAGGAACGCCAGCAAGTCCTCGCCAAGCTCAACGATGACGTGAAAGCCCGCGACCAGAAGCTGGCCGCCCGCGAGCAGGATCAGGCAGACCTGTCTAAAGTCCTTAAAACCATTGAAGAAACCCTGGCCCGCCAGGCCCGTGAGGCAGAAGAAGCGCGGCAGAAAGCGCTGATCGCCCAGCAGGAAGCGGAAAAAAAGCGTTTGCGTGAGGCGCAGGCTGATAACAGCGACGCCCCACGAAAACCCGTCAGATCAACGCCAGGCGCGCTGGTTTCCAGTAGCGGCGAGACCTTCGGTGGCCCTTTTGCTGCAACCCGGGGAAAACTTCCGTGGCCGGTTGATGGTCGATTGCTGGCACGTTTCGGCGAAAGCCGTGGCGACGATGCGCGCACCAAGTGGGATGGCGTGATGATCAGCGCCGCCGCCGGCAGCCAGGTGCATGCCGTGCACGGCGGACGCGTGGTGTTCGCCGACTGGTTGCGCGGTGCCGGGCTGCTGGTGATCCTCGATCACGGCAATGGTTATCTGAGTCTTTACGGTCACAACCAGACGCTGCTCAAGTCGGCCGGTGACGTGGTAAAAGCCGGTGAGTCGATCTCCACTGTGGGTAACAGTGGTGGTCAGGACACGCCAGCGCTGTATTTCGCAATTCGTCAGCAGGGTCACCCGAGTGATCCGGCGCAATGGTGTCACGCGCAAGGATAAGCGCGTCGCCTAATTCAGGAGTTCGTTCGACATGCTGCATTTGTCCCGCCTTACCTCGCTGGCCCTGACGATCGCCCTGGTGATCGGCGCGCCTCTGGCGTTCGCTGCTCAACCGGCCCCGGCCGTCGCTCCGGCAGGCACTGCCGCGACCGCCAAGGCACCGTTGCCGCTGGAAGAGTTGCGCACCTTTGCCGAGGTAATGGATCGGATCAAGGCCGCCTATGTCGAGCCGGTGGACGACAAGACCCTGCTGGAAAACGCGATCAAGGGCATGCTCAGCAACCTCGATCCACACTCCGCGTACCTGGGCCCTGAAGACTTCACCGAGCTGCAGGAAAGCACCAGCGGCGAATTCGGCGGCCTGGGCATCGAAGTCGGTTCCGAAGACGGCTTCATCAAAGTCGTCTCGCCGATCGACGACACCCCGGCATCGAAGGCCGGCATCCAGGCCGGTGATTTCATCGTCAAGATCAACGGTCAGCCGACTCGCGGCCAGACCATGACCGAAGCCGTGGACAAGATGCGCGGCAAGATCGGCCAGAAAATCACCCTGACCCTGGTCCGTGACGGCGGCACGCCGTTTGACGTGACCCTGGCCCGCGCCGTGATTCAAGTGAAGAGCGTCAAGGCACAGCTGCTGGAATCGGGCTACGGCTACATCCGCATCACCCAGTTCCAGGTCAAGACCGGCGAAGAGGTCTCCAAGGCCCTGGCCAAGCTGCGCAAGGACAACGGCAAGAAGCTCAACGGCATCATCCTCGACCTGCGCAACAACCCGGGCGGCGTGTTGCAGGCCGCAGTGGAAGTGGTCGACCACTTCATCAAGAAAGGCCTGATCGTCTACACCAAAGGCCGGATCGCCAACTCCGAGCTGCGCTTCTCCGCTACCGGCAAAGACGAAAGCGAAGCGGTGCCGATGGTGGTGCTGATCAACGGTGGCAGCGCCTCGGCCTCGGAAATCGTCGCCGGTGCCCTGCAGGATCAGAAACGCGCCGTGGTCATGGGCACCACCAGTTTCGGTAAAGGCTCGGTGCAGACCGTGCTGCCGCTGAACAACGACCGTGCGCTGAAGATCACCACGGCGCTGTACTTCACGCCGAATGGCCGTTCGATCCAGGCCCAAGGCATCGTTCCGGACATCGAAGTGCGCAAGGCCAAGATCACCAACGAAGCGGACGGCGACTACTTCAAGGAAGCCGACCTGCAAGGTCACCTGGGCAACGGCAATGGCGGCGCGGACAAGCCGACCGGTTCCAGCGCCAAGGCCAAAGCCATGCCGCAGGATGACGATTACCAGTTGGCCCAGGCCCTGAGCCTGCTCAAAGGCCTGAGCATCACCTCCGGCCGTTGAGGATGTCTTTGCGTTTCCTCGTCGTCCTGCTGTGCTGTCTGGCGGGTGCTGCTCACGCAGAGCCCGCCAGAGTCACAGCACAAAAAGCCTACCTGACGCTGATCATCGACGACCTGGGGCAAAACCTGCCCCGGGATCGCCGCGTGCTGGCCCTGCCCGGCCCGGTGACCACGGCGATCATGCCCGACACCCCGCACGCCACCGAGTTTGCCCGCGAAGCCCATCGCGCCGGCAAGATCGTGATCCTGCACATGCCCATGGACCCGGCCACCGGCCCCTACGCCTGGCATCCCGAGCTGCAGCTCGAAGAACTGGAAAAACGCCTCGACGCCGCCTTCAAAATGGTCCCGTATACCGCCGGCATCAATAACCACATGGGCAGCCGCATGACCGCACAACCCGTAGCGATGGCATGGCTGATGGGTGAGTTGCAGCGTCGTCACAAGTTCTTCGTCGACAGCCGCACCAGCGCGCAAACCGTGGCTGCGCAACAGGCTCAGAAGATCGATCTGGCGAGCGTCTCGCGGGATGTGTTCCTCGATGACGAGCGAACCGAGGCCGCCATCTTCACCCAGTTGCAGACGGCGATCAGCCTGGCACGCAAACAGGGCTCGGCAGTAATGATCGGCCATCCGTACCCGCAGACGCTGGCGGTGCTGGAGCGGGAATTACCCAAGCTCAAGTCCCAGGGGATCGAATGGATCGACATCAAACAGATGATCAGCGTGCGCAGCAATCGCGCGACGGCTGCTCACGGCAAGGATGGCGTGTACCGCTAAAAAGATCGCAGCCTTCGGCAGCCCCTACATTTGCCATGCATCCTCCTGTAGGAGCTGCCGAAGGCTGCGATCTTCAGACAGGCGCTAGAGATACCGCCCCATGATCTCGTCCACCACACCGTCCTTGCGCATCTGATCCAGCGCCGCCTGCAGCTTCTTCACCGTTTCGTCCGGCACATCCTTGTTCAGCGCCAGGTACAGCTCGGCGCTGTTGAAGCGCAGCACGGTTTTGAGCCCGGTCACGCCGTCCTGTTTTGCCAGATAGCGCCCGGCCGGGTCACCGGTGGCCCACAGATCGATCTGACCGTTGACCAGTTTTTTCGCGTTGTCCTGATCGCGCAGCACCACCAGGGGCTTCAAGCCTTGCTTGGTCAGCGTCTCGGCAATCGCGTCGCCCTTGTAGGCACCGATCTTGTATTTGCGCGCATCGTTGAGGGTTTCGAGGGTGATCTTGCTGTCAGCCCTGGCCAACATGATCCAGTCGTCCGGACCGATCGGGCCGACCCATTTGAACAGGTTTTCGCGATCCGGCAGGCGCGCCATTACGAAGGCACCGTAACCGGGATTCTCCAGCGCCAGTTTGTAGACCCGCTCCCATGGGAAGCGCAACGTCAGGCTGTAGGTAAGGCCGGCACGCTTGAACATTTCGCGCACGATATCGGTGGCGATGCCATCGATGTTCTCGCCCTTGGCGAAGTTCTTGCCATCTTTCGCCATGTTGTAGGGCGGGAAGTTTTCGGTGAGAAGCACCAGATCGGTGTCGGGACTGTTTTCGGCCCGAGCAGTGTTGAGCAACAACACAGAAGCACTGGCGATAACAAGAAGCAGGCGTTTGATCATGTCGGGCTACCGGAATCCATGGCGTGCCCAAGAGTGCCTTGGGTACGCCATGCTGTCCACTGGCCTGTACGGTTTAGCGCATGACAATCCCGCGATGCGCCATATAGGCCTTGGCCTCCTGCACGGTGTATTCGCCGAAGTGGAAAATACTCGCGGCGAGCACTGCGCTGGCGTGGCCTTCGAGGATGCCGTCAGCCAGGTGCTGCAGGTTGCCGACGCCGCCGGAGGCGATCACCGGAATGCCCAGCGCATCGCTGATGGCGCGGGTTACGCCGAGGTCGAAGCCGTTTTTCATGCCGTCCTGATCCATGCTGGTCAGCAGGATCTCGCCGGCACCCAGGCCTTCCATCTTCTTCGCCCACTCGACTGCGTCGAGACCGGTCGGCTTGCGCCCGCCATGGGTGAAGATTTCCCAGCGCGGGGTTTCACCCGGGCCGGAAACCTTCTTCGCGTCGATGGCGACGACGATGCACTGCGAGCCGAAATGCTGCGCAGCTTCGCCGACAAACTCAGGGTTGAACACCGCGGCGGTGTTGATCGAGACCTTGTCCGCACCGGCATTGAGCAGGTTGCGAATGTCCTGCACGGTGCGCACGCCACCGCCCACAGTCAGCGGGATGAACACCTGGCTGGCCATGCGCTCGACGGTATGCAGCGTGGTGTCGCGGCCATCGACGCTGGCCGTGATGTCGAGGAAGGTAATCTCGTCGGCACCCTGTTCGTCATAGCGACGGGCGATTTCTACCGGGTCACCGGCATCGCGAATGTTCTCGAACTTCACACCTTTGACGACCCGGCCGTTGTCCACGTCCAGGCAAGGGATGATGCGTTTGGCCAGCGCCATGGTCAGTCCTCAGCCTTTGTACGAGTCGCAGAAAGCTTGCGCTTCGGCGACGTCGAGGGTGCCTTCGTAGATCGCCCGGCCGGTGATTGCGCCGATGATGCCCGGGGCCTTGGCGTCGAGCAGCGACTTGATGTCACCCAGATTGTGGATACCGCCGGAAGCGATTACCGGAATCTTCGTCGCCGCAGCCAGCGCAGCGGTGAACGGTACGTTGCAGCCCTGCATCATGCCGTCTTTGGCGATGTCGGTGTAAACGATGGCGGACACGCCGTCGGCTTCGAACTGCTTGGCCAGATCAATGACCTGGACCTTGCTGATTTCAGCCCAGCCGTCGGTGGCGACGAAACCGTCCTTGGCGTCGAGACCAACGATCACTTTGCCCGGGAACGCGCGGCAAGCTTCAGCGACGAACGCTGGCTCTTTCACCGCTTTGGTGCCGATGATCACGTAGCTCACGCCCGCTTTGACGTAGTGCTCGATGGTTTCCAGCGAACGGATGCCACCGCCGATCTGGATCGGCAGGTTCGGGTAGCGCTTGGCGATCGCGGTGACCACTTCGCCGTTGACCGGCTGGCCTTCGAACGCGCCGTTCAGATCGACTAGATGCAGACGGCGGCAACCGCCCTCCACCCACTTGGCAGCCATGCTCACCGGGTCATCGGAGAACACTGTGGAATCTTCCATGCGGCCCTGGCGCAGACGTACGCAGGCACCGTCTTTAAGATCGATAGCGGGGATAATCAGCATCTGGCAAACCTTCAAATTTGAATGTTCAGCTTGGCTCGGAAATCAGTTTTTTTCGAGCGCCCACAGGTCGCTTTCGATGCTTTCAAACCGCTCTTTGAGGTGGGTCTGCACATCGAAAATCGCCCTGTTGTAAAAGTGCGGAGCAATTTCGCGGGTAAACAGCTCAAGAATTTCCGCCGCTTCGAACGAACCCAGGTCCAGTTCGAAACGGTCTTCCATGAACCGCTGGATCTTGCGATAGGCCTCGCTCTCCTGTTCGGGAGCGAGGGTCAGGATCGGCGGCTTGGACTTCTTGGCAGCCATTTACCAGCGACCGTCCCACGCCGCGAAGTTCTGCAGCAATTGCAGGCCATGGGTATGGCTCTTCTCCGGATGGAACTGCACGGCGAAACGCGAGCCATCGGCCAGCGCTGCGGCGAAATCGACCCCGTAATGACCGCTGCCGACCACCTGCCGCGCGTTGGCGGCGGCGATGTAGTAGCTGTGCACGAAGTAGAAACGCGCCAGGTCCGGAATGTCGTGCCACAGCGGGTGGCTGACCTTCTGCTTCACCTCGTTCCAGCCCATGTGCGGGACTTTCAGATGCTCGCCGTCTTCGTGCAGGTCTTTGCCGAAGAACTTCACTGCGCCCGGGAACAGGCCGATGCAATCGACGCCGTCGTTCTCTTCGCTGGTGTCGAGCAGGGCCTGCATGCCCACGCAGATGCCGAGAAACGGACGGTCCTGGCTGACTTCACGCACCAGCGAGTCGAAACCGAGACGACGGATCTCCGCCATGCAGTCGCGAATCGCGCCAACACCGGGGAATACCACGCGATCGGCTTCGCGGATCACGTCCGCGTCGCTGGTGATCAGCACCTTGCCGGCACCGACGTGCTCGAGGGCCTTGGCCACCGAGTGCAGGTTGCCCATGCCGTAGTCGATAACTGCAACCGTCTGCATTACAGAACGCCTTTGGTCGATGGCATTTGCCCGGCCATGCGCTCATCCAGCTCGACGGCCATGCGCAGGGCGCGGCCGAAAGCCTTGAACACGGTTTCGATCTGGTGGTGGGTATTGGTGCCACGCAGGTTGTCGATGTGCAGGCTGACCAGCGCGTGGTTGACGAAACCCTGGAAGAATTCCTGGAACAGATCAACGTCGAAACCGCCCACGGTGGCGCGGGTGTACGGCACGTGCATCTGCAGGCCTGGGCGACCGGAGAAGTCGATCACCACGCGTGACAGCGCTTCATCGAGCGGCACATAGGCGTGGCCGTAGCGACGGATGCCTTTCTTGTCGCCAATGGCTTTGGCGAACGCCTGGCCGAGGGTGATACCGACGTCTTCCACGGTATGGTGGTCGTCGATATGCAGATCGCCCTTGCATTCAATATCCAGGTCGATCAACCCGTGACGGGCGATCTGATCCAGCATGTGCTCAAGAAAAGGAACACCGATATCGAATCGGGCCTTTCCGGTGCCATCAAGGTTGATCGAGGCTTTGATCTGGGTTTCCAGAGTGTCGCGCTCGACAGACGCCTTACGTTCGGCCATCACCAGCTCCGCAAAATCATTGGGCGAAAAAGGCAGCCATTATAGGCACGCGGGGCCGAAACAGAAACACGAGACGTGATATGCCTGACGGACAGAAGCCCCGGCTGTCGCGGGTAGACATGTCCATACAAGCCATTACAGGCACCCCAAAACAACTGTAGGAGGGAGCCTGCTCGCGATAGGGCCCTCACATTCAACATTTCTGTCGACTGTCAGACCGCTACCGCAAGCAGGCTCACTCCTACAGGGGTACTACGTTTTACTTAGTGAAACAGTACCGCCGTCTTCTGCAGGGTCACCCACACACCCCACGCCAACGGAATACCCACCACCAGCCACGCGGCGATCGCCAGCGGCTTGGTGCCCGGCGCGGCTTTCCACTCCAGCACAGTGCTACTGTCGGCACCTTTGTCATGACCCAGCGCCTGTTCGGCAGCCAGTTCGGCGTCGGTCATGAAGTACTTGTCAGCCACCGGACGCACCAGCAGGTTGCACAGGAAACCCAGCACCAGCAGGCCCGCGAGGATGTACAGGGTGATGTCGTAAGCGGCAGCGCGTTCAACGCCGATACTCAACTGATACTCACGCAGGTAGTTGACCAGCACCGGACCGAGCACGCCAGCCGCCGCCCAGGCAGTCAGCAGACGACCGTGGATCGCGCCAACCATTTGCGTACCGAACAGGTCGGCCAGATACGCCGGAACGGTCGCAAAACCACCGCCGTACATCGACAGGATGATGCAGAACGCCGCCACGAACAGCGCAACGTTGCCCAGGTGACCCATGTTCGGGATCAACGCGTACAGGGCAAAACCGAGGGCAAAGAACACGAAGTAGGTGTTTTTGCGACCCAGGTAGTCCGAGAACGAAGCCCAGAAGAACCGGCCACCGATGTTGAACAGGCTCAGCAGACCGGTAAAACCGGCAGCGATTGCGGCAATCGACGCCAGTTGCCCGGCATCCAGTTGACCGAACGGCACGTCAACACCCAGCAGCTTGCCGCCGAACACTTCCTGCAACAGTGGCGAGGCCATGCCCAGAATGCCGATGCCGGCGGACACGTTCAGGCACAGCACCAGCCACACCAGACGGAATTGCGGGGTTTTCCACGCCACATTCACGTGTACGTGACGGTGGGTGATCATCGAGTTCGAGGCTTTTTTCGCCGGGGCGGTCCAACCTTCAGGCTTCCAGCCGGTTGGCGGCACGCGGTAGGCCAGAGCGCCACCGATCATGAACACGAAATAGATTGCAGCCATGGCCACGAAGCTCTGCCAGACGCCAACACCGGCCGGCGAAGCGAAGTGGCTCATCAGCGCAGTCGCCAACGGTGCACCGACCATCGCGCCGCCACCAAAACCCATGATCGCCATGCCGGTCGCCATGCCGCGCTTGTCCGGAAACCATTTGATCAAGGTCGATACCGGCGAGATGTAGCCCAGGCCCAGACCGATACCACCGATCACCCCGGAGCCGATCCACATCAGCCAGATCTGGTGGGTATAGATACCCAGCGCCGAAATCAGCAGACCGCCGCACCAGCACAGTGCCGATACCACACCGGCCTTGCGTGGCCCTGCGTGTTCCAGCCAGCCACCCCAGATCGCTGCGGAGCAACCGAGGAAAATGAAGAACAGGGTGTAGATCCAGCCGAGCATCGAAATCGGCCAGTCGCATTGCGAAGAGAACACCTGGGCGATGAAGCTCATGTCCGGCGCGCAAGCCACCGGAGCGGTGATGCCCAGCGCCTTGGACAGCGGCAACCAGAACACCGAGAAACCGTAGGCCATGCCGATGCACAGGTGGATGGCCAGAGCGGCCGGTGGAACCAGCCAACGGTTGAAACCGGGCTTGGCGATGATGCGTTCCTTGGACAGGAACGCAGGCTGGTCGGCGCGAAGGCCGTCCGCCGTGATGCTCGTGCTCATTGTGTATCCCCCAATTATTAGTATGGTTCGCCAGCCACTGTTCACCCTCGGCCTTGATGCACGCAGGCATGACCGTTTTTTAGGTGAAGCTCCTTGAAGGCGCGACGTTAAGTCGCAGAAGGACGGACGAACTGGCGAAGGTTACCATTAGCACGTGACAGAAAAACCAAACTGATATCACCTTTTTCGTGTCACCTGATCTCATCTCCTGTAGGCGCTGCGCAACGCTGCGATCTTTTGACCTTGTTCTGAAAGGCGAAACTCAAAAGATCGCAGCCTGCGGCAGCTCCTACAGGGAGACACTCTTGAGGAGCATCAATGCCTGTCATCGTTCAAACGCTTGAAGACGCCAGTTACCAGGATCAGCAGGATCTGCAGAAGATTTATCGTGATGCCCCGCAATGGCTGTTCGCACCGTATTCCGATGACGCTCAACTGATCGAAAACTGCCTGGCTGACGGGACTTTGATTGCAGGACGTTTCAATGATCGCCTGCTCGGTGCGGCGCGTCTGACAAGGCACGACACGGTTTGGTACTTGTCCCATTTATGTGTGCGAAAAGTTACCCGACGCCGTGGGGTGGCCGAGCGGCTGGTGAACCAAGCGCAGAAATTGGCGTCGCAAGCGGGTGCGCAGTTGCGTCTGCTGGCGCCTGCCGGACACCTTGAAGCGCAGGCGCTGGCCGCCAAACTGCAAGTGCCGCTGGAAACAATCGCTACATGACGGCGCCCCGAACCGGGCGGATGCAGCGCTATACTCCCCGGCTAAATTACGAATTCGACTAACTACAAGGACTCGCCCATGAAAGCGTTCGGCAAAATCCTGGGTCTGGTACTTCTCGGGCTGTTGCTGATCATTGTGGCGGCGGGCTTCGCCCTGACCCACCTCTTTGATCCCAACGACTATAAAGACGAGATCCGCCAGATAGCCCGCGACAAGGCCCACATCGAGCTGATGCTCAATGGCGATATCGGCTGGAGCCTGTTCCCGTGGCTCGGCCTGGAACTGCACGAGGCCAGCGTCGCCACCCTGATCAATCCAACCGAACCGTATGCCGATCTGCAGATGCTCGGCCTGTCCGTGCGCGTGCTGCCGCTGTTGCGCCGCGAAGTGCAGATGAGCGATGTGCGTGTCGAGGGCCTGAACCTGCGCCTGAAACGCGACAAGAACGGCCACGGCAACTGGGAAGACATCGGCAAGTTGCCGACACCCGCCGCACCTGCCGGCAGCCCGACGCCTGCCAGCACATCTGCTGCAGAGGCCCCCGCCCAGCCGGAAAAACCGCCGCAGCCGATCCGGCTCGACATCGACAGCCTGACCGTCAACAACGCCCGCGTTGAGTACAACGACGAGCAGACCGGCAAGCAGTACAGCGCCGAAAGCATCCAGCTGAGCACCGGCGCGGTACACGACTCGACCAATATTCCGCTGAAAGCCACGGCGTTCCTCAGCACCAATCAGCCGGTGCTGCGGGTGCGTACCGAGCTCAACGGCGAGCTGCGCATCGAGCGCGCCCTGCAACGCTACAAGTTCGAAGACATGAAGCTGTCCGGCGAACTGACTGGCGATCCGCTGCAAGGCAAGACCATGACCTTCTCCGCCCAAGGCCAGATGCTGCTGGACAAAGCCGCGAACGTCGCCGAATGGACCGGGATCAAGATCTCTGCCAACCAGTTGCGCGCGCTCGGTGAGCTGAAAGCCAACGACCTCGACAAGACCCCGCAGATCACTGGCGGCATCTCGATCGCCCAGTTCGATCTGGCGAAATTCGTCGACAGCATCGGCCAGACGCTGCCGGCGATGGCGCCCGGCAGTCTGAGCAAGGTCGAACTGGTCAGCCGCGTGGCCGCCACACCAACCAGCGTCGCCCTCGACAACATCAACCTGAAACTCGACGACAGCAGCTTCAGCGGGCGCATTGCCGTGGAAGATTTCGCCAAACAGTCGCTGCGGGCGATCCTCAAGGCTGACACCTTCGACGTCGACCGTTACCTGCCGCCGAAATCGGACAAGGCCAAGACTGCCACGCAAGTGCGCCAGGCTGAAGTCGCCAGCACCGAAGCCGATGCCATGGCCGGTGCCGGCAGCACACCGCTGCCGGACAAACCAAGCAAAAGCGCCTGGAGCACCGAGCGCCTGCTGCCGGTCGAGCGCCTGGCCAAACTCGATGTCGATGCCGACCTGAGCTTCGGCCAACTGACCCTCGACAAACTGCCGATCCAGAACGCCGCACTCAAAGCCACGGGCCAGGGCGGCCTGCTGACTCTGGAGAACCTGCGCGGCGGCCTGTACAACGGCGACTTCGAAGCCAAAGGCACCCTCGACGTGCGCCCGAGTGCACCAGTGTTGAATCTGCAGACCCGGATCAACCGCGTTCCGGTAGAGAAAATCCTCGAAAGCCAGGGCAAGAATCCGCCGGTCAAAGGTCTGGTCACGCTGACCAGTAACGTCACCGGCAGCGGCAACAGCCAGCAGGCGCTGATCGAAACCCTCAACGGCAACGCCAGTTTCGTGATCAACGACGGCGTGCTGCTCAACGCCAACCTGGAACAGCAACTGTGCAAGGGTATCGCCACCCTCAACCGCAAAACCCTCAGCGGCGAGCCACGGGGCAAGGACACGCCGTTCCAGGAACTCAAGGGCAACCTGACCTTGCGCAACGGCGTCGCCAGCAACCCGGACCTGAAAGTGCGCATCCCCGGCATGACCGTCAACGGTGACGGCGACATCGACCTGCGGGTGCTGGGCATGGATTATCGCGTCGGCATCATCGTCGAAGGTGACACCAGCGCCATGCCGGACCCGGCCTGTCAGGTTGGCGAAAAATTTGTCGGTATCCAGTGGCCGCTGCGCTGCCGTGGCCCGCTGGAACTGGGCGCCAAGGCCTGCCGCCTGGACAACGAACGTCTGGGCCAGGTCGCGACCAAAATGGCCGGCGACAAGCTCAGCGAGAAGATCGACGAAAAACTGGGCGACAAAGTCAGCCCGGAACTGAAAAACGCATTGAAGGGGCTGTTCAAGCGATGAGAGCGGAGCAGTTTTCCACGGCGGTGCTGGAATGGTTCGACCGCCACGGCCGCCACGATTTGCCTTGGCAGCAGGACATCAACCCGTATCGGGTGTGGGTGTCGGAGATCATGTTGCAGCAGACCCAGGTCAGCACCGTGCTCAATTACTTCGACCGCTTCATGGCCGCGCTACCGACGGTTCAAGCGCTGGCCGAAGCGCCGGAGGACGAAGTGCTGCACCTGTGGACCGGGCTGGGTTACTACACCCGCGCGCGCAATTTGCAGAAGACCGCGAAGATCGTCGTCAGCCAGTACGGCGGCGAGTTTCCGCGGGATGTGGAAAAGCTTACGGATCTGCCGGGCATCGGCCTGTCCACCGCCGGGGCCATCGCCAGCATCAGCATGGGCCTGCGTGCGCCGATTCTCGACGGCAACGTAAAACGCGTTCTGGCGCGTTTTACCGCGCAAGAGGGTTACCCGGGCGAACCGAAGGTCGCCAAGCAACTGTGGGCCAACGCAGAGCGTTTCACGCCGCACGATCGGGTCAACGCCTACACCCAGGCGATGATGGATCTCGGCGCCACGCTGTGCACCCGCAGCAAACCGAGCTGCCTGCTGTGTCCGCTGGAAAAGGGCTGCGAGGCGCACATGCTCGGCCTGGAGACACGCTACCCGATCCCCAAGCCGCGCAAGGCGATCCCGCAAAAACGTACGCTGATGCCGATGCTGGCCAATGGCGACGGCGCGATTCTGCTCTATCGCCGCCCGTCCAGCGGTCTGTGGGGCGGCTTGTGGAGCCTGCCGGAGCTCGACGACCTCGACGACCTGCAACATCTGGCCGATCAGCACTCGCTGACGATGGGCGAGCAGCAGGCGCTGCCAGACCTCGTCCACACCTTCAGCCATTTCCAGCTGTCCATCGAACCCTGGCTGGTTCAGGTGCAGGAGGCCAGCCATCACGTGGCCGAGGCCGACTGGCTCTGGTATAACCTCGCCACCCCGCCGCGCCTGGGCCTTGCAGCCCCGGTCAAAACCTTGCTCGAACGCGCGGCCGCCGTATTGAATGCAGGAGAGTCACCATGACCCGCACCATCATGTGCCGTAAGTACAAAGAACAACTCGAAGGCCTGGAGCGCCCACCGTACCCGGGTGCCAAAGGGCAGGACATTTATGACCACGTCTCGGCCAAGGCCTGGGCTGACTGGCAGAAACACCAGACCCTGCTGATCAACGAAAAGCGTCTGAACATGATGAACGCTGAAGATCGCAAATATCTTCAGGGTGAAATGGACAAGTTCTTCTCCGGCGAGGATTACGCCAAAGCTGAAGGCTACGTTCCACCTGCCGAGTAAACCCCGAAATTCGGGGGGTGGATCGTAAGCGACGGAATTAATTTAAGAAATTTTAAAAAAGTCGTTGACGTAAATCCGAAAAACCCTTTTAATGCGCCCCGTTGCCCAGATAGCTCAGTCGGTAGAGCAGGGGATTGAAAATCCCCGTGTCGGCGGTTCGATTCCGTCTCTGGGCACCAAATACCGAAAACCCTGAATCGCAAGATTCAGGGTTTTTTTATGCCTGCGATTTGATGGCGGCTCAATCCAGCCTTTTGCGCAGCCCAGAAAAAACCCGCGACCCCTTTACTGGCGTCGCGGGTTTTGTCGTTTCAGATGGTCAGTAGGTCATCGACCAGTTCTCAACGCATATCAATCATTGCGCGATGAGTTTTCAACGTCGACGGGTTTCGGCCAACGACGATCCACGCTACTTTGGCCGCACCTTAAGGAAGAGGGTCATCCACTCGATGAACCAGAAAAGAACCCGCGTACCCCTGCCCCATCCGCCACCCTATCGCCAGAGCAGAGCTTCATTCTGGCTGACGGTTCTCGTCGGCGTACTGACCGCCTTCGTCATCGGCGCCTCGATTTATCTGATCGTCCACAGCTTGATCAGCGGCTCCATCACTACAGGGAACCGATCTGGCCCACGTCATACCTACACCCTTGCGCTACAACCCCGAATGTATTGGTTCGAAATCGTGTCGCAGTGCATTGGCACCGTATTCCTGGTGGCCGTCGGCTGGATCGGATTATGGCTTTACCGCGTGGCGCACGAGCCCACCGACAAGGCAAAGGCCAAGCGCACGCAGCGGTAAATGGAGGTTGCCCTCAGAGGGTGTTGACGTAGTCGACTGGCAACAAAACCGTGTCGAGCGCAGCGTCGACCGGTAGAGATACGACGGTAATCAGCGGGCAAACGATCATCATGTAACAGATGACGGCGGATGGCATGCCGTCTCCCCCTCTCACGCCAAGCAAGTGCAGGTTGCCATCGACGCCCTTGTAGTACGGCTCTTCTGAATCACCGTTCATACGCCCCATCATCGTTCCACAACCGGCCAACAGCAAAGCCAGGCTCACTGCTGAGCCAATACGCAAAATCCCTTTCAAACCAGTACTTCCTTCGCCACAAACTATAAGGCGCGGGATTGTACCCGCGCCTCGACGCTCAATTACACCCAACCTTATCCAGCGTCATTCCAGTGGAAAACCAGATTGCGTGCTGTGCCACTGCCAATGTCTGTCACGTCGTGCCGTGTTTCGCCATTGCGAGTGGCGACCACCGTGTACTTACCGGGTGGCAATTGTACGTACACCAGCGGGCCCGCTTGGGTGAGGGTCAGCACGGTTTGCCCTGGCGACTTTTGAATCATCACATCGACATCAGCGGTGTACTCGTCTTGCGCCCCCACTGCGAACGTCATGTGCAGGTTGTAACCGGTAGTCTGCTGAATGGCTTTTGCTTCATCAACGCCAATCCCGCCGGACAGGTAGTTGATGCCGTTTTGCTGTTGTTGCTGGACTTGCACACCGGCGCTGTCGACCGGTTCCAGGTTGGCGGCCTGCGGCATCACCGGAAAAACCAATGCAGCAACCGCCGCGATTGGCAGCATGAATGAAAAAACGCGTTTCATGATGACGACTCCCGGGCTCCTGTAGAGCCCAACCGTTACTCCTTTTAGATTTTGTGCAGGGGGCCGGGTTTTAGATTGATTGGAACTTGGGCTGTGTACGAAATGGACTACAGACCATTACTCACTGACACACCTTTTGTCGGCAACGTCCTGCAACACCCATCCCCTCTTCCTGCCACCTAAGCAGGCTCGCCCGACATCGCCAAGCGGCGACTCTTGGCATGCTTTTGCGCCTGTTTCCACTGATGCGAATGACTCGATGAGCCAGATAAAACCGACTGATGTGCAAGATCCGAAAATCGACTCGTTGCTGGGGGAGCAGGGCGAAGTGATTCGCCAGGCGCGGCAAAAAGTGCTGCGTGCGGTTGATACGATTCAGGTGCAGACCTGCTGGCAGATTGGCCGGCATATTGTCGAGTTTGAACAGAAAGGCGCCCAACGTGCGGGGTATGGCAAGCAGTTGCTAGCCTTGTTGGCGAAGGATCTGACGGCGCAGTTCGGGAAGGGGTTTGATGATCGAAATCTGCGGTATATGCGGAGTTTTTATCAGTTGTTTCCGATTTGGAACGCAGTGCGTTCCGAATTGAGTTGGACCCACTATCGGCGGCTTTTGGGCGTCACCAGTGACAAGGCTCGCCATTGGTACATGGAAGAATCTGCCAATCTGAACTGGTCCAGCCGCGCCCTTGATCGCCAGATCAATACGCTTTACTACGAGCGACTGCTGATGAGTCGAGATAAAGCCGATGTGATTGAAGAAGCCACCACCAACATTGCAGCCATGAAATCCCATCCGCGCGAGTTCATTCGCGACCCTGTCATGCTCGAATTTCTCGGGCTACCGTCAGCCGGCAAGGTCAGGGAGAGTTGTCTTGAACAGGCGCTCATCGACCACCTGCAGGGTTTTCTTCTTGAACTGGGCAAAGGCTTTTCCTTTGTCGCTCGGCAACAACGTATCAGCACCCATGATGTGGATCTGTACATCGATCTGGTGTTCTACAACTACCTGCTCAAATGCTTCGTGATCATTGATCTCAAACGCGGCCGGCTCAGCGCCCGCGACGTCGGGCAAATGGACATGTACGTGCGCATGTACGACGAGCTCAAGCGCAGCGAGGGCGACAAGCCGACAGTCGGAATCATTCTGTGCGCAGAGAGCAACGACTCGGTGGCACGCTATTCAATGCTCAAGGGCAATGAGCAATTGTTCGCCAGCAGTTACAAGACGATATTGCCGAGCGAGGAAGAACTGCGCGCCGAACTCAATCGGGAACAGGCCTTGATCGAAGAACGCCAGCGCCTTCAATCCACTGAATAGAAACTGCCGATTGTTGTTCCCGGGTGGCGCGAAGACTATCGTTGACAGCTCCCCGAAAAGGTTAAGCGCGATGAGCTGTCAGGGTACGCCAGCAATGGAAGACATGCAGTCAAAGTCACCGCTTTTGACTGAGAAACAAAGTGAGGGCTTCAAGGAAGTCGCCGCCGATGGTTTTGTGCTCGGCGGTTTCACCTGGCGACACGCCCTGCCCGACATCCAGCGCCCGGTAGTCATCATCAACGCCGCCACCTCGGTACGCTGCCGACATTACGCGCGCTTCGCTGATTATCTGTTCGCCAACGGCTTCGACGTGATCACTTACGATTACCGAGGCATCGGCGAATCACGCCCGGCAATCATGAAAGACCTTAAGGCCTCATGGACCGATTGGGGCGCGATGGATTTCGAAGCGATGCTCAAACGCGCGCAACGGGAATTCCCCGGTCAGCCAATCGATGTGGTCGGCCACAGTTTCGGCGGTTGCGCGGCAGGGCTCGGTGCGTCCGGACAGGTCATTCGTCGGCTGGTGACGGTGGGCGCGCAGTTCGCTTACTGGCGCGACTATGCGCCGGAACAGCGCTGGCGCATGTTCGGCAAATGGCATCTGCTGATGCCGCTGCTGACGCGGTTCTGTGGCTACTTCCCCGGCAAGCGCCTCGGCTGGCTGGAGGACACGCCCGCCGGCGTCGTACGTGACTGGAGCACGCCCACCGGACGTTACGAGCAGCGCCCGAGCGGCCGCAGACTGCTGAAGGCTGCCGGTCGAATGCCCTTCACCAACGTCCGCGCCCAGACCCTGGCGATCAGCATCAGCGACGACCCCTATGGCACCGTTGCGGCCATCGAACGCTTGCTCGACTACTTCAGCCATGCGCGCAAAACCCACCTGCGCATCGAGCCGCAGGACATCGGCGAGCAACAAGTGGGACATTTCGCCTTTTTTCGCAGCGCATACCAAGCCACACTATGGCCCATCGCTCTGACCTGGCTGCAAACCGGCGAACTGGCCCCCGATTCACCCGGGCGGACAGTGCCACGCAGCTGAGCCCTATCAACGCACGACGGAACACACCATGGCCTCCGCCAACAAGCAGCAAAAACGCGCCGCCCGGGCCAAGACCAAGGCCAAGCAGAACCGCACCAAACGCGCCGAGGCGCCAGTCGAGCTGGACCCGAACGATGACCGCATCGATTTCGAGTCGGTGGACCTGACCGAGCTGTTCAAGAAAATGATCGACGCCGAGAAGATCAGCCAGCAAGCCATGTGCACCGCGTTCCTCGAAGACCCGCTGCTGGAGTTGGTCTTTGACCAGGAAGGCGAAGAAGGCGCGATGGATTTCATCCTCGCCGCGCTGATCGAGTACCGTCAGTGGTCGAAAGAAACCGACGAAGCCGGCGCGCTGGCATGGATCGAATCCCCGGCCTTTCAAGCCGACTATGTAGCGGCGTCCGACGCGATCGCCGCACAATCCCAACAGAAGAACTGAGTTCCCATGGCATCCCTGAACAAGCAACAGAAACGCGCCAAACGCGCCAAGGCCAAAGCCAAGCACATCCGCATGGTCGGCCGTAAGCCGCTCGAACAGGACGATGACCTCGGCCATCTGGCCGAGCCGATCCCGGAATACACCCTGGCGATGTTCAGCAAAATGCGCGACGCCGAAGCCGTCAGCCGCAACGAGATGCTGCTGACGCTGCTGCGCGAACTGGCGTTCATCATCGTTGATCATCCAGAGCTGCTGGACATGGAAAACGCCGAGAACGAAGGCATGGCCGCCACCCACCTGGCCGCCGACATGTTGATCGACTACCGCATGTGGGCCGACGGCATGGACATCGAAACCGCCCAGGCCTGGCTGAGCGAGCCGCAGTTCATCACCGATTTCGGGGTTGCGCTGGATGCTTACGGCAAGTCGGTGGATACGCCGGAAGAAAAGAGCGAATAAACCCCGCCCACCAACAAAAACGGCCGCTCGTCATCACTGACAGCGGCCGTTTTTGATTGGGTGACCTGAAAACTCTTTGTCCGAGAGCAACGTATATCCCATTGACATATCCAAGCCACAACCTATTCTTGGTTCATTGCAGGCGCAGACCTTGGAGGCCGAATATGGAGCAAACCACAATTTTCATGAGCAATAGGAGCCAGGCCGTCCGATTGCCAAAGGCAGTCGCAATGCCCGGAGATGTCAAACGAGTAGAAGTGATCGCTATCGGTAGAACACGCGTGATCACACCGGCTGGAGAAAGCTGGGATAGCTGGTTCGATGGCGATGACGTTTCCGCTGATTTCATGGTTGACCGTGAGCAACCGAATGATCAGGAGCGTGAGTCGTTCTGATGATCAAATACATGCTGGATACCAACATCTGCATTTTCACAATCAAAAACAAACCACAGATTTGTCGCGAAGCGTTCAATCGCCATTCCGGACAGTTGTGCATCAGCGCTATCACGCTCATGGAGCTTATCTACGGCGCTGAAAAGTCGGCAGTTCCCGAAAAAAATCTTTCAGTTGTCGAAGGATTCGTCGCACGACTGGAAGTATTACCTTTTGACGGTGATGCAGCAGCACAAGCCGGAATGATTCGATCTGAACTGGCGAAAGCAGGAACGCCTATTGGCCCCTATGACCAAATGATCGCAGGTCATGCGCGCTCACAAGGACTTATTGTGGTGACGAACAATGTGCGGGAATTTGAACGTGTTCCCGGATTGCGCATAGAAGATTGGGTGCACCCTGACTAATCTACCGCCCACAAACAAAACGGCCGCTCGTCATCACTGACAGCGGCCGTTTTGCATTACGCGTTGCGGATCAGTTCAAGACCACCGCACCACGCTTTTCCAGCTTGCGACGACGTGCTACCAGCAGGCCGGCAGCGACCACCAGCAGGCTCAGCAGGCCGGTCGCGAGGATTTCCACGCGGTGCGCTTCCTGGAACAGCATGATGGTCAGGGCCGCGACGATGAAGATGATCACCGCGTAGGTCAGGCCCGGGAACAGCCACATGCTGAAGACGATTTTCTCGCCACGGGCCATGCGCTGTTTGCGCATGCGCAGTTGCGAGAACGCGATCACCAGGTACACCAGCAGCGCGATGGCACCAGAGCTGGCCAGCAGGAACTCGAACACGGCGGCCGGGGCCACATAGTTGGCGAATGTGCAGAGGAACGCCGCACCGGTGGACAGCATCACTGCCCAGTAAGGCGTGCCGCTTTTGTTGGTGCGGGTCGACATGGCCGGTGCATCACCGCGCTTGCCCAGAGAGAACAGCATGCGCGACGAGGTGTACAGCGCCGAGTTCAGGCAGCTGGTTACGGCAACCAGCACCACGATGTCGACGATCATCTTGGCGTTCGGGATGCCCATGCGCTCCAGCACAGTCTGGTAGGAACCCAGGTTGGCCAGCGTAGGATCGTTCCACGGCACCAGGGCCACGACGATGAAGATCGAGACGAGATAAAACAGGCCGATCCGCCAGATAACGGAGTTGGTGGCCTTGGAGATCTGCTTGCCCGGGTTCTTCGATTCCGCGGCCGCGATAGTCACGATTTCGGTACCCATGAACGAGAACATGGTGGTCAGGATCGCGCCCAGGACTGCACCCATGCCGTTGGGCAGGAAGCCACCGGAGTCGAACAGGTGCGAAACGCCGCTGACCTGGCTGTTCGGCAGGAAGCCGAAGATGGCCGCCAGACCGAGGATGATGAAGCCGATGATCGCCAGCACTTTGATCAGGGCAAACCAGAATTCGAATTCACCGTAGTTTTTCACGCTGAACAGGTTGGTCACGGTGAGCAGCATAGTGATGACCAAAGCGAACGCCCAGATATCTACGCCCGGGAACCACGCATGGAGGATGGTTGCGGCGGCGTTGGCTTCCAGTGGAATGACCAGCACCCAGAACCACCAGTACAGCCAGCCGATGGTAAAACCGGCCCAGTGCCCGATGGCACGGTCGGCGTAAGTCGAGAACGAGCCGGTGTCTGGCGAAGCGACAGCCATCTCACCGAGCATGCGCATCACCAGCACCACCAGGGTACCGGCGGCGGCGTAAGCCAACAGCACGGCAGGGCCGGCGGCAGCGATAGCGTGGCCGGAGCCAACGAACAGACCGGCGCCGATCACACCGGCGATCGACAACATGGTCACGTGACGCGGTTTGAGCCCCTGTTCGAGGCCATTGGAGCTTGGGGTACTGCTCATCGGAACTACCTTTGCGAGGAAAGCGATTGCGTCCGTCCCGTCTGAATTTCCTTTTCGTAAAAAGAAACCAACAGGGCGTTCCAGATTCTGCACGCAATAAATGCGCCAAAATGTTTCAAACTCTTCTGGGCTGCGGTTTTGCGCGCGACCGGACAGACATCGCAAGTCCTTGGAATTAATGGCAATTCGCCAGAGCGTTACCCTGCGACTCACTTTTCAAACGAATGTGCGCACCAGAAACACACTGAAAAAGTACGGGACGCACAATAAAAGGGCGATTCGGGAACGTTCGGCCGGATAGCGCTTCCAACACCCCGCCAAAGCTGGCACCATCGCGCCTTTTTTTACGCGACGCCTACGGGTTTGCACGATCAAACACCCGTTCGGTTGTTGATGGGGCGACAGTCTGCTGTGCCGATGCGACAACCTGCCACACGCCATCCGCTTACCGCTCGTAGCGCTGTTGGCTGCCATTGAAACGCTATGCTAGCTTGGCCGCCTCGCCAGGAAGGCCAGCCAACAGCAGGAGCGCAACATATATGAGGAACGCACATGGCTGAGGCCACGCCCGCGCTTGAAATCCGCAACTTGCACAAACGCTACGGACAGCTTGAGGTGCTCAAAGGCATCTCGCTGACCGCCCGCGACGGCGATGTGATCTCGATCCTCGGTTCCTCCGGTTCCGGCAAGTCCACGTTCCTGCGTTGCATCAACCTGTTGGAAAACCCGCACCAGGGCCAGATTCTGGTGGCCGGTGAAGAACTCAAGCTCAAGCCCGCCAAGAATGGCGAGCTGGTTGCCGCCGACGGCAAGCAGATCAATCGCCTGCGCTCCGAGATTGGTTTTGTGTTTCAAAACTTTAACCTGTGGCCGCACATGAGCGTGCTCGACAACATCATCGAAGCCCCCCGCCGCGTACTCGGCCAGAGCAAAGCCGAAGCGATCGAAGTCGCTGAAGCACTGCTGGCCAAGGTCGGCATCGCTGACAAGCGCCACGCGTATCCGTCGCAGCTGTCCGGCGGCCAGCAGCAACGCGCGGCCATCGCCCGCACGTTGGCGATGCAGCCGAAGGTGATTCTGTTCGACGAACCCACCTCCGCGCTTGACCCGGAAATGGTTCAGGAAGTACTTAGTGTCATCCGCGCACTGGCCGAAGAAGGCCGCACCATGCTTTTGGTGACCCACGAAATGGGCTTCGCCCGTCAGGTCTCCAGCGAAGTGGTGTTCCTTCACCAAGGCCTGGTGGAAGAGCAAGGATCGCCTCAGCAGGTGTTCGAAAACCCGCTTTCGGCGCGCTGCAAACAATTCATGTCCAGCAACCGCTAACGGAGCAACATGCATGCAGAATTTTAAAAAGGTCTTCCTGGCCGCCGCCGTCACCCTCGCGTTCAGCGCCGGTGCCATGGCCGAGACCCTGAAGATGGGCATCGAAGCGGCTTACCCGCCGTTCAACAATAAAGACGCCAGCGGCAACGTGGTCGGCTTCGACAAAGACATCGGCGACGCCCTGTGCGCCAAGATGAAAGTCGAATGCTCCGTGGTCACTTCCGACTGGGACGGCATCATCCCTGCGCTGAATGCCAAGAAGTTCGACTTCCTGGTGTCCTCGCTGTCGATCACCGAAGAGCGCAAGGGCGCGGTGGACTTCACCGACCCGTACTACTCGAACAAGCTGCAGTTCATCGCACCGAAAAATGTCGATTTCAAAACCGACAAGGATTCGCTCAAAGGCAAGATCATCGGTACGCAGCGCGCCACGCTCGCCGGTACCTGGCTTGAGGACACCTACGGTAGCGATATCGAGGTCAAACTCTATGACACCCAGGAAAACGCCTACCTGGACCTGACTTCCGGTCGTGTCGACGCCATCCTCGCCGACAAGTACGCCAACTACGATTGGTTGAAAACCGACGCGGGCAAAGCCTACGAGTTCAAAGGCGACCCGGTTGTGGAAAGCGACAAGATCGGCATCGCTGTGCGCAAAGGCGACCCACTGCGTGAGAAGTTGAACGCCGCCCTAAAGGAAATCGTCGCCGACGGTACCTACAAGAAGATCAACGACAAGTACTTCCCGTTCAGCATCTATTGATCTGACCTGCGGGACCGGCGCCGGGATTTGACGGTGCCGGCTCCCGGCCTTGCCTGCCGCGATTTGAAAAGAAATCCATGATTATCGACCTCTACGGATTCGGCCCGGCCCTCGCTGCCGGTGCGCTGATGACCGTCAAACTGGCGCTGACGGCCCTGTGCCTGGGACTGGTGCTCGGTCTGCTCGGCGCCTTGGCCAAGACTTCCCCGTACAAGCCGCTGCAATGGCTTGGCGGCACTTATTCGACCCTGGTGCGTGGCGTCCCGGAATTGCTCTGGGTGCTGTTGATCTACTTCGGTACGGTCAACCTGATGCGCAGCCTAGGCGAGTTCTTCGGCAACCCCGACCTGCAACTCAGCGCCTTCGCCGCCGGCGTCATTGCGCTGGGTCTGTGCTTCGGCGCCTATGCCACGGAAGTGTTCCGCGGCGCGATCCTCGCCATTCCCAAGGGCCACCGTGAAGCTGGTGTGGCGTTGGGCCTGTCGAAATGGCGGATCTTCACCAAACTGATCATGCCGCAGATGTGGCGCATCGCCCTGCCTGGCCTGGGCAACCTGTTCATGATCCTGATGAAGGATACCGCGCTGGTCTCGGTGATCGGCCTGGAAGAAATCATGCGTCACGCGCAGATCGGCGTGACCGTCTCGAAACAGCCGTTCACCTTCTATCTGGTGGCGGCGGTCATGTATCTGGGCCTCACGGTGCTGGCGATGACCGGCATGCACTTCCTGGAAAAACGCGCCGCTCGCGGCTTCGCGAGGAGCGCTTCATGAACTGGGAAGTGATCATCAAGTGGCTGCCGAAACTGGCACAGGGCGCGACCCTGACCCTGGAGTTGGTGGCGATTGCCGTGATTGCCGGTCTGCTACTGGCGATTCCACTGGGCATCGCCCGCTCTTCGAAGCTGTGGTACGTGCGCGCCTTGCCCTACGCCTACATCTTCTTTTTCCGTGGTACGCCGTTGCTGGTGCAACTGTTCCTCGTCTATTACGGCCTGGCGCAGTTCGATGCCGTGCGTAGCAGCGCGCTGTGGCCGTACCTGCGCGATCCGTTCTGGTGCACCACCGCGACCATGACCCTGCACACCGCGGCGTACATCGCCGAGATCCTGCGCGGCGCAATCCAGGCGATTCCGCCCGGCGAGATCGAAGCAGCGCGGGCGCTGGGCATGTCCAAACCCAAGGCCATGTTCTACATCATGCTGCCGCGTGCGGCGCGTATCGGCCTGCCGGCGTACAGCAACGAAGTGATCCTGATGCTCAAGGCCAGTGCGCTGGCGAGCACCGTGACCCTGCTGGAACTGACCGGCATGGCCCGCACGATCATCGCGCGCACCTACCTGCCGGTGGAAATCTTCTTTGCCGCCGGCGTGTTCTATCTGCTGATGTCCTACGTGCTGGTGCGCGGCTTCAAGCTGCTGGAGCGCTGGCTGCGCGTCGATGCCTGCCAAGGGCGTTGATGCTTCCCACGTGCTGACGGGCGAGGACCTACTCGCCCGCTTCACCGCGCTGGATGCTTTTTTGATTGAGCATCAGGCGCTGTGGAAACCTCGTCCGTTCACCCATCTTTCGCTACCGTGGGAAACCGCCTACCCCGAGTTGTCTTCGTGGCTACGCGGACGAACGCTGGAAGATGCAGAGCGTGCACATAACCATCCCGCCGATCTCATCGATGCCCCGGAGCCGTTCGCTTCATTGGCGGCGTTGTCGGCTGAGCTAAGCGCGGTCGGTGAGTTGCCGGGGCATGCGCTGGATGCTGCAGGCCATCGCTTGAATGTCGATGTGCCGGGGCGCAAGTGGCAGCAGATCGAAGCGTTCGCCAGCCGTTTGTCTTTCGCCTCTCAGCCGACGCATTGGCTGGACTGGTGTTCCGGCAAGGGGCATTTGGGCCGGCGCCTGCTGGGCGCCGGTCAACAGCTGACTTGCGTTGAATACGATCCGGCGTTGGTCGCCAGCGGTGAGGCGCTAAGTCAGCGTCACCATTTGCACGCGCTGCATGTCGAACAAGATGTGCTGGCAGCAGACGCAGCAACCGTTTTGAGCGCTCAGCACACCCCCGTCGCCCTGCACGCCTGCGGTGATCTGCACGTGCGACTGATGCAACTGGCGAGCGCTGCCGGATGTCAGCAGATGGCCATTGCCCCGTGCTGCTACAACCGGATCAATCGCAGCGAGTACCAGGCATTGTCCTGCGCGGGCTTGCGATCGGCCCTACAGCTCTCACTCGAAGATCTGGCACTGCCCATGAGCGAAACCGTCACCGCCGGTGCACGCGTCCGACGTCAGCGCGACACCTCCATGGCCCGACGCCTGGCCTTCGACCTGCTGCAACGGCAAGCGCGCGGCGTCGACGAATACCTGCCAACCCCGTCGCTGCCCAGCGCTTGGCTGGACAAATCCTTCGCCGATTACTGCAGGGATCTGGCTACATTGAAAGAGTTATCCACAATCGGCACGCCAGATTGGCGAACGCTGGAAGCGGCCGGTTGGCAGCGGTTGGCCGAAGTTCGCAACCTGGAATTGCTGCGCGGACTTTTCCGACGACCGCTGGAGCTTTGGCTGAACCTTGATCGAGCCATTTTCCTCAGCGAACAGGGATACCGCGTACGCCTCGGCACCTTCTGCGACACCCCGCTGACCCCGCGTAATTTTCTGCTGCTGGCCGAACGCAGCTAAAACCTTTACAGCCTGTGGATAACTCTGTTGATGGTTTTCCCGTGGATCCAATATCCACGGCCTTTACGTGACAGAAACAGCATTGGTCATTTTTTGTTCACATGGATAAAAAACCTGTAAAACAGGGCTTTGCGCACAAAATGAGAACGTGTCCACAAAATCCCCTGCAACACCAACATCGCGCCGATCCGTTGTGCATAAGCTTCCAATCAAAAGGACATAAACGAGGAAAATGGGTGCTTGACCGGTGCCGAAATCCTGCCATCACTCTCAGGCTGGATTGACCGCCAGGAAGCCCAATTCTGCGGCTGAAACCCCAACGACACAGCCCACACCACGCCTGATCCAGCGCTTGCGTAAAAATAGTCTGAATTCAGGGGTTTACAGAACCAACCCAATCGCTATAATCGTCGCCCACACGCCGGTATAGCTCAGTTGGTAGAGCAACTGACTTGTAATCAGTAGGTCCCGGGTTCGACTCCTGGTGCCGGCACCATACAAAACAAAGCCCCTGCAGAAATGCAGGGGCTTTGTTGTTTGCGTAAGACGTAATAAGCGACGTAATAACGACGTGCGGTTCGCCTTGGAGGCACGCTATGGAATGGCTCAAAACATTCTCCACTGACTATGCCAACGCAGTTACTGCGGCTATAGCGCTAATCGCACTCGTAATCACCGCAGTCACCCTTTATTACCTTCGGCGTGAGTACCGAGCGAAATATCGGCCATACGTTGTTCCAGTGGTAAACGTCGAACCGCTTGATCGCGGCGAAGGTGAGATAGTCTATGTAGTTTCTGTCCGCCCTTTCAACGTGGGACCACACCCATGCTTTGTGATGATGACTGCAGTCCAGCTTCAGATCGGTGACGAGGTTTACGAGACACCAAGCCACAAAGGGTGGTCGCTAATTGGACAAAGCGGTGCGGCTTACACTTTCCCAGTCGGCCACATTAATCAGAACGGCATAAGCGCTGTGCGCGAGGGCCGGTATCGCTTGAACAGGATCGAAGTCCGGTTCCGATTGCATTCAAAGTCCGTCGACGACACTCATAAACAAGATCAACAATTCATCTTTGAAGTGCTTGCCCAAAATCCTCCGCTAGCCGTAATTCGACCAGAATGGGTGAGCGATACGCGACCGTGATCTATGGGAAATAAGGGCCAGACCACGTTTTCAACTGAATCAGTGGTCTGGCCCTATTTTTCCACCACCCTATTTTTCTCGTGTTTCTACGGAGCTTACGTAGGCGAAACGCGTTGAGAAACACCGGCCTTCCTTTGTTCTTCAGTAGCCGCCGAGAGCGGCACTTGCGTTACGCGCGCGGCCTTTCCAGCCTTCATATGACGTACAGATTCCAGCAAGTCCGTCTGAAATCGCTCTAGTTCATCTGCTATGCCTTTCTTCGCCTTCAGCTACTTTCTCCAACGCTCGCTTGCTGAACTTATGCAGCTTCCACCGAAAGCGAAATCCGCCGTCCAAGCTGTTGCAACGCACGCTCAACGTTCTCGATCTTGGAGTGATGCAGGAAATCAACCAGGCGATCTACCTGAGGCCGTTGCACGCCGAGACGCCGTGCCAGCTCTGCCTTGCTCACACCAGACTCCAGAAGCGTATTCCACAGCGCAACCTTCGCAGCAGTCAGCGCAGGTAAACGCAGTACGACGTCACTCTTCTGTTCTCCTGCCTGACCGGTCGGAATCAACCGGCGATCATCAACGTATATCGAGAGCGCCGTCTCGATTGCATCAATGGCGGTGTCCAACGCTTGCTCGAGGGTGTCGCCAACGGCGTGCATCTCAGGAATTTCTGCGCAGGACAACCAGACACTGTCCGGCTCTTCGTGAACTTCCAACGCATATTCGAACATCACGATTCCTCTCATGGGGTACAGCTGAGCCTCAATCCTTGAGGCCCAGCTGTTTGATTATCGATTTTCTCAACCCTTCGCCCATTTCCTTGGCTCCATGGTCGGGAAACACAGTTGATTTGCCATTCAAGGAAACCTTGAAGTGGCTGCCCTTGCCGGTTTGAAACTCAACGCCTTGGGCTTTCAACCATCGCCGAAACTCGCTGTACTTCATGTGCATCACTCGCCGTTTCGGTAAAGCGAATGTGCAACATATTTGCTACGCATGCAACATAAGTGTTGCACCATAAAAAAACACCAACAGCCACCACCTGGCCACGATTGCGCATCCGTCCTCCGCAAGCTACCGTCAAACCCGTTGCTGCCAATTCAGCGACCGGGCCTGAGAACCCGCGTAAGATGCAGGCGCACCAGCGCCCCAAATCACGATTGCCGGCGCTTTTTTGTGCCCGCATCAAAGTGTAATGGCGGCTGTGCGTGGGAGACCTTCGGGTCTGCCGGGTTCCTGTATCTCCGGTTTCTCAGCCTGCGCATAGCTGCCACCCTTTCGCCTGAGAACGAAAATGGCGGCTCTCATTTGATACAGGGAGTTCACAAATGAATGCCATTGATCCATCAGCAATTCACAGAGCTGCAGAAACGGTCACCTCACGACACTTCCTTACGGCAGGTGAAGCGAAATGACCGACTACCTCGAATTGAAAACCCCAGGCCTCACGCACTTTTCCTTCCAGGCCAATCAAGCGCTGTTCCTCACCAATCGTGGCGTTCCAGTAATCGCCGCTCTCTCGCACGCCTCACATTTGCTTCACATCTCCAAGCTACTGACCGCAGATTCCACAGTCTCGCGCGATCCTGATCTTCACGCTTATGCCTCACAGTATTTGCAGGAGTTAAGCAAGGCGCTGATCGATGATGTCGTGAAAGTAATGGATGCGCCGCCGGACAAGCCGTTGATGTAAACACTGGTGTAAGGCCCTCGCTATTGCGAGGGCTTTTTGCGTTTCAAACCTGATTGATCTCAAACACAAACGAAATCCTGCGCTGGCTCGCACTCCACACATAACGCAGGTGCTTGCCCTGTTTCGGAATCGACACCGCCGGCGGCCGAAACGCGGCGACACATTCATGGCCCGGCAGGCGGACGCTGTTGTAGAGCAGGCCCCAGGATTCAGACTCGCGCAGTTGTCGGGCAAACGCCTGTGACGGGCCATAGGCGTCTGGATCGGGTTGATGTAAATCGGGAAAGTCATGACGAACGTCGTGCAGCGGTTTAACCACGCGATTGACGTAAGTACGCATGGTCAGCTCAAGATCCGCTTCGTTGGTGGCCGCGAGGAAACGTTCCTGGTGATAGCAGGTTTCGGCGATGGCGGCGGCCTGGCTGCTGGCGGCGTAATAGACGCCGAAGGTGCCATCGGTGAAGCGGCTGCTTTTGCCGATGTGGGTAAACGCCGCCATCACCGGCGTTGAACCGGGGCCGGAGAGTCGGTCTTCGGGACGCACGCGGGCGAGGACGCCGGCCTGCTCGATCAGGCGATCGTTGGTCAGCGCTTCCAGCGCGTAGGCGATTTCCAGGTCTTCGGGGTCGAGCACGTCTTCAAACAGCGCAATCGGCGGGAAGCTGCTGTTGACGATCCGATAGGCCTTGGGCCATTGCGGCTCGACCAACGGTAGAGCCTTCAACCGCGCACCCCGTCGAGGTAGCGACGCACATCAGCGATGTCGACCACCCTCCCCGCCAGCATGTAATCCAGCGCTGTTCGGCCATTGAATGGCGCAGCCGTGTTGGGGCTGCTGACCCATGTGTAGGCGCGCTCGCGGCTGTTGCTGAAGATGATGCTCAACGCCTTGTGAATGCCCATCAGGTACGAGATGCGCTCCAGCGTGTCATGCGGCAAGCGTATGTTCGACGGCAGGTGTTTGTACTTGTAGAACGTGGTGTTGCCGACGCCGCCCAACAGCGTTCGCTGCTGCTCGGCGTTGCAGCCCCAGCGCTCCATGAGGTTGAAGAAGAACTTCAGCGCGACGCGCCCGGCTTCGGGGACGTCGAGTTGTTCACGCGGGGTAAGGGCTGGGGATGAGGTAGGCACGGCCGCCTCCATTGCTGAGTGACATGCCTTCAAGCCTAGTACAGATACGGATGTTTGTTTTCTTTTAATCCGTAAATGAATCAATTCGTTCCTTTGATCACATCCCGGGAAAAGCCAAGAATTGTTATTCCAAGTCAGTATTTTTTGACCTTCATCACCCCCACGTCATCAAAAATCCCGATCCTGTGTCAGCTTCCAGCCATCGGCAGGGGCATCAATTCGCTACTAAATCCGCGACAACTATGCTCAGGTGCTGGAATATAGCCGGCATATGACGCCGGATCGGCAGTCTCGTAAACAACAATACCCAGCCCACTTCAGAGGGCATTACCCATGGATAGCAGAACCTTACGCAACCTCATGCGCATCGTGCAGACCGGCTCGTTGTCGGCCGCAGCCGAGCATTCGTGCCTGACTGTGCAGGCCTTGGCCGCGCAGTTGAACAAGGTCGAAGAGCAGTTCGGTTTCCGCTTGTTTCGACGTTCCAACAAAGGGCTGACGTTGACGCCGCAAGGCACTGAGCTGACGCCCTACATGGACAAAGTGCTGATTGCCACGCGACAGATGGAAGAAAAGGTCGAGGCGCTCAAGGTGCCGGGCCAGCGCACATTGAAGGTTGCGTTGAACAACACGTTGTCGTCTGACTTCAACCGACGAATGATCGGACGCCTGATCGAGGTGTTTCCTGATTATCAGATGGAATTCAGCTACGCCGAGTCGATGGAAAACCTCAGCAAGCTGAAGAATGAGGACTTTGACCTCGCGGTGCTGATCGGGCCGCAACGTCCGGGTCTGCCGAGTATCGTCCTGCCGGATGTGCAGGTGCAGGTGGTCGGCGCGCATTGCGGGCAGGAAAACGATCCGCTGACGTTGCTGGGCAACAAGTTTCAGGTGCGTCCTGCGGAAGATTGTCCGTATTCCCACAGCTTTCTGCGTTTTCTCGACGCCGGTCTGGGCAATCACGAGAACGGTCAGCGCATGGTCTATTCCTGCAGCGAGACCCTGACGCTGTCGTTGATCACCCAGATGGATGCGGTCGGCATGGTGTCGCGTGAGGCCGCGCAAAAGAACGGCCTGACGATTTTCCCCGGTTTCGAGGATTTCCTCGAAGTGCGTCTGGCGGTGAACAACCCGAACCTGTCGGGCCAGGCCTTGAACGATGTGGTCGATCTGCCGCTACATGAACGAACCGAGCGCAATGTACGCAGCCGTCCCAACCGCCACACTGAGAAAGAGGTTTTTGCTGAAATACGCACATAACAACGTCGGAATCGCTGCATAGAATTCCGGGCGATCGAGCTGTATGTGCTGATCCTTGATCAACAAGGGTGTCAGGCTGATCGCAGCGACGATCGCCACCGGCAGGTATTCCAGCGCCCGCGCGATAAACGGCGGCCAGTGCTCGGTGTTGACTTGCAGTGGCAGTGCGCGTGGCAGAAAGGTCACGGCCATCATCAGCGCGACCACCAGGATCAGGAACGTTTGGTCAGGCATACACCCACTCCGCAGCCCACAAACGTGGCGATGAATACGTTGAATGGCGAGGTGCCAACCAGGCTCAGCGCACCCATGCAGGCGACGGCGGCGGCAGCCGCGATGAGCTTGTTGCGGGTGTTGCACAGCGACACCAGCACGTAGAGCATCATCGCGGTCAAGGCGTAGTCGAGCTGATATTTGATCAGGTGCGAAGCGTATTGCGCACAGACAGCGCCCAGCAACCCGCCCAGCACCCATGAGGTGTGGCAGAACAGGTTGAAGCCGATCAGGTAACGAATGTTGACCGGTGCACCGGTGCCCAATTTCACGCTGTGAAATGCAAAGGATTCGTCGGTCAGTCCACCGGCGTAAGCCCAGCGCTCCATGCGGCTGAGCCCCAGTGCGCGCAGGGCCTTGGCCATGTACACCGACATCAGCATGTGCCGCGCGTTGATCAGGAACGTGGTCAGTACGATGGTGGTCAGCGAAGCGCCACTTGAGATCAGCGCCAGCGCGGCGAATTGCGAAGCGCCGGCGTAGACGAACAAGCACATCGCCACTGGCAGCCACATGGGCAGCCCGGCGTTGACCGCCATCAGCCCGAACACGAATGACACCGTGAAATAACCGGCCACCACCGGGCTGGCTTCGGCGAACGTGCGCGATGGCTGATGGGCGGCCATCAGCGGCGCACTGCCGGACGTTTCATTCATAGATCCCTCTCAAATGTCCGCTCGCCGTGGGGTTCGCAAAAACCCTGGGCAGTCCAGAATCGCTTGCCCGCGAGGTTAGCATCGTCGACGAACAGAAACATCCGTAATACACCGACCCGTTTCATGTCAGACGACGCCGCTTCCACCAGCCGCTGGCCGACGCCCTGGCTGCGATAGCGCAGGCTGACCGCCAGATGGTTGATGGTGCCGCGACTGCCAAGCATGCCGCCGAGCACCGCACCGACGATTTCGCCTTCCACGTCGAAGGCCAGATAGGCCGTGGTGGTCTTCTGGATCAATACACCGCGCAGGCATTTGGCGTCCTGCCACTCGCAGAACGACACTTCGTCGAACTGGCGGAAGAAGCGCTCCATGCGCTGCGCGTCCTTGGCGGTGGCGCGTCGCAGCACCACCGGCGTCGAGCACTCGACGCCATCGATTGGGGTGATCTGATTAGCGAACAATGTCGAAAGCGGTCCCGGGCCGCGAGAAGGAAATCGCCAGAATCTGCCGGTACGCCATGGCATGGGTGTGCGTGTTGCGCGCCGGGGTCACGTAGTGGCGCATATCGCGATCGAGGAAGTAGGTGGTGTCGAGAATTTCCTGGTAAGTGGTCGACGCCAGTTGATGCTCGTGGATGTCGTACAGACGACTCTCCGCGCCCTCGACATTGTTGCGCCCCCAGAAGTGCACACCGCTGAACGGATAGCCGTCGCAGTGAATGCCTTCCGGAGTGATTTCCAGTTGTTTGCCGGGTTTGATCTCGATGCGGATCTGATGGATCTGGCACTGCCAGATTTCATCGTGCAATTCTTCCGGCAGCACGCTTTTGTACACTTCAAAATCCGTGTCGATCAGGCTGCGCATCACCGGTGAAGTAATCACTTCATCGGAGAAGTCCTGAAAGTGTCGTACCAGGCCGCCAACATAGGCGTTGTTCTCTTTCGACTGCACGTACGCGCGATGCTCGAGTTGCTTCAATTCGCGTGTTTTCGGGTTGTACTCGAAGTCGCTGTAACGACGGTAACGCATGCCGGCTTCGGCCTGACCGTAGTAACTGTCAGGCTCCATGTTTTCCCAACTTTTGGTCAGTCTGACGAAGTCGGCAAAATGACCGTAGAGATTGAAGTCACCACCCTGGACGTTGACATATTTGTCCCGCCGTAGCGATTCGCCCACTTCTCTGTTCAAAACGATCATTACCAAATTCTCCGCTGCGTTGAGCGGCCTAATCTATTAGGTGGAGAATTTGCGTCCATGAGAAAGAATTTCAGGCATTTAAAGCCTTGATTGAAACGGTACTTGAAGGCGCTTGAAAACAACTTTTGCGTGACAAAAACGCGGTTTTTTTACGGTTTTTGCGGAAAAAGCGTCGAAAAAAAACCCCGAGCCAGTCGGGGTTTTCTCACGTGTCACACCTGAACGATCATCAGAAGATGTTGATCGGGTAATCCACAAAAACGCGCAGTTCGTTACCGCTGACGTTGTACTCGCTGGATTTCTGCGACACGCGCAGGATCGAGCTGCGCAGTTTCACGCTCAGGTCTTTGGCCGGGCCACTTTGCACGACGTACTTGAACTGGTTGAAAATTTCGCGCTCGGTGCCGCCTTCGCTGGTGGAGGTGGTGATGTTGTCGCCACGCACGTAAGCGAAGTTGTAGCTCAGACCCGGTACGCCGAATGCACCGAAGTCCAGGCCGTAGCCCAACTGCCAGCTGCGCTCGTCTTCGGCGTTGAAGTCCGACCAGTAGGAGTTGGCCAGGTAGATGGTGTTGCCACCGTCACCGACACGACCTTGCTCTTTCTGATAACCGCCGTAGGCGTAGCCCAGGTTGCTGTCGCCGGTAGAACGCTGGTGCGCCACGGTGAACGAGTGCGGGCCGGTGGCGAACGTCGCGGCCAGGCTCCAGATCTTGTTGTCGTCGCCGGTAGCACCGCTTTCACGGACATAGGAGTCGTCCAGCTTGGTGCGATAACCGTTGAAGTCCAGGGTCAGGGACTGATCCTTGTCGATCGGGAACACGTAGTTGGCGTTCACGTATTGCTTCTTCAGCACGTCTTCGACGTCAGAAGCGTACAGCGCCGCTTTGAACTGTTCGGTGAACTGGTAGCTACCGCCCAATACGTTGATCGATTTCAGACCACCGCTGTCACGGCCTTCAGCGCTCTTGCGCGATTCAGCAGTGAAACGACCGGCGTCCAGTTGCAGGCCTTTGATCTCTTTGGAAGTGATCAAGGTACCGGTGTAGCTTTCCGGCAGCAGACGCGAATTATCGTAGTTCAGCACCGGCAGGGCCGGCATCTGGTCACCGTAGGTCAGCACGGTGTTGGACAGACGGAATTTCACCGCTGCGCCACCCTTGGACAAGTCGTTGGCAGGTTTGCCGCTGTCGCCGCGCTTGAAGAAGTCGATACCGCCGGCGCCGCTGCGATCTTCGCTGCGCTCCAGGTTCAGGGCGTACAGGCCGAAAGCATCGACACCCACACCGATGGTGCCTTGGGTGAAGCCGGACGAGAACGTACCGATGGCCGCTTGGCCCCACTCGGATTTGTCCGGGTTGCCGTCTTTGTAATCACGATTGATGTAGGCATTGCGCAGCAGCACTTTAAGGCTGCTGTCTTCTACAAAACCCTTGGATTCGGCCTGGCCGTCAGCCATGGCCTGTGTAGCACTCAACATCCCCAGTGCGATCAGGCTGATTCGCTTGTTCAACATTTTGTTTTCCTTATTACGGGTTGAAACGCGCTGTGTCGAACGGCTGAAACGGCGCTATTGCACTCTTTTTTCACCCCGAAACAAAAAGACCCGCCCACGAAAAATCGTGACGGGCCTTTTTATTATTTTGGGTCATGGCGGTTGGCCACAGGCGTTGGGCCGAATCGTAGCCGCGCCCTCAATAACGTGTCAATTTCAAGAATCGTCTTTAAATAGGCAAAAATCGTCTAAGAATCGTAAATTTTTCGATAGCCCGTTGCTCGGAAATGCACTGAGCCAGTGAATCCAGCGCGCCTACGCGCAACCTTCGAGGCCACATTGCGCGGGGGATTGACCCGCCTCATCGCCCACCGTTGCTTGCCCCAGCCAATCAGCGAAGGCCTGCGGTTTGCCAAGCCATGGGCTGATGTCGATCAACGTGAATTGCCCGTCGTGCTCCAGCGCCAACGTCGGAAATCCCTGCCCACCCAACTGAGCCAGCAGTGCGCGGCTGGCTTTTACATGCGCTTGGGTATCAACGGCTTTAAACGCAGCCGCAAAAGTGTCCGCCGCGTAATCCATCTGACCCGCGATGTCGAACAGCACCGACTCATCGGCGATCCGCCGCCCTTCCACGTAATGCGCGGTCTGCAAACGCCCGAGCATCTGCAGGCCGCGGCCGTCGATGGACTCTGCTGCCATCACCGCAGCGATGGGTGGGGTCGAGTCGAAAATCGCCGAGTGATCGCGCAGCAGACCTTCGAAATACGCCTCGCCAAATGGCTGCCCGGTGTACTCGGCAATGCGCCGATCATGGGGTATGACGTAATTGCGCAATTGCGGCGAGACCTGCTGGCGGTTCGGACCGCTCATCATCCCGCCCGCGTGAGCCACGACCGGCAGCACTTGCTGCGCCGCTTGCACCAGCGGTTTGGCGCCGTAGCACCAGCCACACAACGGGTCATAAATGTAGTGAAGGATCATGAGAAAACTCCGGCAGAAAATCAGGAAGAATCGATGGCGGCAGACTATTCCTCCGTGCAGTGGGGAAAAACGCCGGAATGGCTTTCAGACTGTTTCGTGAATCGGTCGAATGGATCAACAGGTCAGGTTGTAGCGAACTCGACATAAGTTGAAACAATCCGACAGAGGAACTTCTCAGGAATAAATTACGGGAGCAAATGCAAAGTATTACCATTCGCGCATTTGAATTCTTCTACCCTTTCGGATGCGCTTTTCAATGCCTGCCCCGTTCCGCCTCACACCTGTCACCCTTGGATTGTCTGCCGTTCTGTCCAGCGGTTTTGCTTACTCCGCCACCGAGTTGCCCGCCACCGCGATCAGCGCCGAAGAGCAAGCCGAGGACCCGCGCGTCAAGATCAGCAACACCGCCACCCGCACCTCGACACCGGTGCGCTATGTGCCGCAAGCGATCGACTCGATCAAGACCTCGAACGTCGCCAACTACGGCACCCATGACATCGGTGACGCCTTGAGCGGCATTCCCAACGTCAGCAGCAGCGCCGATACCCGCTTCGACAGCCTGCGCATCCGCGGTTTTGACGCCAGCAACGACTTCTATCTGGACGGTATTCGCGACGACAGCCAATACAGGCGCGACCTGCACAACATCGAGCGGGTCGAGGTGCTCAAAGGCCCGGCGGCGGTACTCTACGGCCGTGGTAGCCAGGGCGGGATCGTCAACCGTGTGAGCAAAATGCCCGAGTTCGGCCGTCGTTCGACCCTAGAAGCCCAGGGCGGTAGCGAAGACTTACGCAGCCTTTACGCCGACCTCAGCACCGACCCGAGCGAAAACCTCAGCCTGCGCCTGAACATGGGCAACATGGACGAAAACAGCTTCCGCGACGGCGTCAGTGGCAACCGTCAGTTGTTTGCGCCGTCGATGAGCTGGCAACTGACCCCGGACCTCAACTGGCTGGTGCAATACGAATACAGCCGCTACAACCGCACGCCGGATCGCGGCATTCCGGGGGTGAACGGGCGCCCGGCAGACGTCGGTCGCGACACCACCTATGGCAACGATCACGACTTCATCGACGACAAGGCGCAGTCCCTGCGCTCGAAACTCACCTACGAGATCAACGACAACTGGCAACTGCGCCAGACCTTGGGTGTGTTCAAGCTCGACAGCGATTTCGACAACACCTATCTCACCCACTTCGACCCAAAAACCAACAAGGTCGCGCGCCAGCACTGGCAGCAGGATCTGACGACCCGCAACGTCTACAACAACATTGAGCTGGAAGGCGCTTTCGATACCTTTGGTCTGGAGCATCGCCTGTTGACCGGGGTCGAGATCGGCAGCCAGCGCCGCGATCCGAAGTTGTACAACGCCGCGACCGGCAAGACCCCGGGCGCGCAACTGGTGCCGTCGCTTGACCTGTTCAACCCCAACCGCGAGCTGCGCCACACGGGCAGCATGCAGGTGTTCAGCGACAGCCACACTGAAGTCGAAAGCCGTGCGGTCTACGTGCAGGATCAGCTGCGTCTGAACGATCAATGGCAATTGCTGGCCGGTCTGCGCTACGACACCTTCGATATCGAGTCGACCAACCAGCTCAGGAACATTTCCGAAGATCGCGACAGCCACAGCACCAGCCCGCGCTTGGGGATTGTCTGGACGCCGCTGCAGAATCATTCGTTCTACGCCTCGTGGTCCAAGACCTTCTCGCCCGTAGGCGGTGGCCTGATCGGCATCACCCCGGGCGCTGCCGGCAATACCAACGACTTGAGCCCGGAGCTGACCAAACAGAAAGAAATCGGCGTGAAAAGTGACTGGCTCGATGATCGCCTGAGCACCACGCTGGCGGTCTATGACCTGGAGCTCTACAACCGCCGCACCACAGATCCCGATGACCCGACCCTGACCGTCATGACCGGTCTGCAACGCTCCCGCGGCATCGAGCTGACCGCGACCGGCAAACTCGTCGGTAACTGGTACATGCGCGGTGGCGTCGGCGTGCAGGACACGACCATCGAGAAGGATAACAACGGCCTGGAAGGCAAGCGCGTCAACAACGTGGCCAAACACAACGCCAGTCTGTTCCTGACCTGGAAACCGGAAATGGGCTGGTACGGCGAAACCGGCCTGACCCTGGTCGGTCAGCGTTATGCCGACAACGCCAATACCACGGTGCTACCGGGTTATGGTCGTTGGGACGCGCTGCTCGGCTACCGGTTCAAGGATTGGGACTTGCGCGCAGCGCTGAACAACATCACTGACCGTGAGTATTACGCGTCGGCCACCAGCCAATATCAGATCCAGCCAGGCGCACCGCGCAGCGTGGTAATGACCGGTACCTATAGTTTTTAAAAGCAGGATCAAAAGATCGCAGTCTTCGGCAGCTCCTACATGGGGTGGTGTGCTTCCCTGTAGGAGCTGCCGAAGGCTGCGATCTTTTCGGTTTTCCATAAAAAAGCGCCGCCATCCCGGCAGCGCTTTTACCAATCCCTGTTGTTCTTCTTATCCTTCCATCACAGCCCATAACGCTTCCAGTTCGGCCTCGCTGAACAGGCCAGCGGGGTAGCGCTCGATCATCATCCGGCGCGGATCAGGTTCCCTGATCTGACGCGTTCCGTTGGATTTCAAAAAGTGCGCGACAATCTGGAGCGATTCGCCGTTTACGGCCATGGGATGCAAAGTCCGCTCGCTGACTACGTTCACTTCGGCGTTCATTTCAGCGCTCTCTCCCCGTTCATGAGCGGCTACGTTATCCAAGGTTTATGACAGAACTGTTGAAGTTCCTCCCTCTCCCTAGTGCGCTTCGTCCGATACAAGAGCTATGCCAAGGTTTCCGATTTGTCGACAAGCGGATACAAAGAAGCCCGCGATCCAACAGGGCTGCGGGCTTCTTTATATCGATAGCGAGCTAATTTTTTCCTGACCGATTTCTGAATCAACTCAAGCTGTTACGTCTCAACTCACTCTTTGTGCGGGGCTGGCTGCTGTTGGGTAAGGCAGTGGATATTGCCGCCGCCCAGTAACAGTTCACGGCCCGGCACCATCACCACTTCGTGCTGCGGGAACAGCGTCTGCAGGATTTCCCGCGCAGGCGCATCCATCGGATCGTCGAAGCTCGGCGCGATGATGCCACCGTTGACGATCAGGAAGTTCACGTAAGAACCGGCCAGGCGAACGCTCGGGTTGCGCTCCTGCGTACCGTCGACCGGATCGACCCCGGCGCACTCTTCTTCGGTGGCGTACAGCGGCCCCGGGATCGGCATCTTGTGCACCGTGAATGGGCGGCCCTTGGCGTCGGTGCTGCTTTGCAGCACTTTCATTGCGGCCTGGCAGCGCGGGTAGTTCGGATCCTGCGGATCATCGGTCCACGCCAGCAGCACTTCGCCCGGACGCACGTAGCAGCAGAAGTTATCCACATGGCCGTCGGTTTCGTCGTTGAACAGGCCATCCGGCAGCCAGATGATTTTATCCACCGACAGATTGTCGCGCAGCATCGCTTCAATCGCTGCGCGATCCAGGTGCGGGTTGCGGTTGTGATTGAGCAGACACTCTTCGGTGGTGATCAGCGTGCCTTCGCCATCGACATGAATCGAACCGCCTTCGAGCACAAAACCTTCGGTGCGATAACGCGGGCTGCGCTCGATTTCGAGAATCTTGCCACCGACCTGCGAATCACGGTTCCACGGCGAGTACAGACCGCCTTCAAAACCACCCCAAGAGTTGAAGTCCCAGTTCACACCGCGCACTTCACCGCTGTTGTTGATGACGAACGTCGGGCCGGTGTCACGCACCCAGGCGTCATCGCTGGACATCTCGACCACGCGGATATTCGGTACGTCGAGACGTGCACGGGCGTTTTCGTACTGACCGGCCGACACGGCGACGGTCACCGGTTCGAAGCGGGCGATGGCCTTGGCCACTGCAACATGCGCGGCCTGCGCCGGCTTGCCACCCAGGCGCCAGTTGTCCGGGCGCTCGGGCCAGATCATCCAGGTCTGGGTCTGCGGCGCCCACTCGGCCGGCATGTAGAAGCCATCGTCACGCGGGGTGCTTTTCAAAGTGGTCATCAGATCAGGACTCCTGGGAACCGTCGAGGGTTTACAAAGCAATGGCGACTTTATAACCGATAAATATCGTATTTTAAATCTTTTAAGGTACTTAAAGCCTAAAAAATACTTCTTAAACCCGATACAAATCGAACTAACCCCACAAAACCAAATGTAGGAGTGAGCCTGCTCGCGATGGCGGCGAGTCAGGCAACACAAAGGTGACTGACACGCCGCCATCGCGAGCAGGCTCACTCCTACAGGAAGCAATGTCAGTTACAGGCCTTCCTCGAGCACCCGATCCAGCATGTCGACAAAGAAGTCCACGCTGCGACGCGACGTGACCATCGGCGGTTTGATCTTGAGAATGTTCAGGTCATCCCCGGTCGGTTGCATGAAGATCCCCAGCTCACGCAGGCGATCGCACAACAGGGTGGTCTCCTCGGTGGCCGGCTCCAGCGTCTCGCGGTTGCGGATCAACTCCACCCCCAGATAGAAGCCGGAACCATGCACCGCGCCCACCAGCGGATGTTTATCGATCAATGCTTGCAGACGCGCCTTGAAGTGACCGCCGACCACCTGGGCGTTTTCCCAGAGCTTTTCTTCTTCCATCACATCCAGCACCGCCATACCGATCTGGCAGCTCACGGGGCTGCCGCCGGCCGACGAAAAGAAATAGCCTTCAGCCTCCAGCGCTTCGGCGATTTCCCGACGCGTAATGACGGCACCGAGCGGCTGGCCGTTGCCCATGCCCTTGGCCATGGTGATGATGTCCGGCACCACGCCCTGCTCTTCGAAGCCCCAGAAAAAGTGGCCCATGCGCCCGTAACCGACCTGCACTTCGTCGGCGATGCACACCCCGCCCTGAGCACGCACCAACGCATAGACCTGTTTCAGATAAGTCGGTGGCAGCGAGATACCGCCGGCATTGCCGTACACCGGTTCGCAGATGAACCCGGCCAATTGGCGCTTCTGTTCGGCGATATGCGCCAACTGGGCCTCAACGCTGCGCACGTAGTCCGGAGCAGAATCGAGACCACGGAATTGGCCACGATAAATATTCGGTGCGGTCACCGGGTGCACCCAATCCGGGCGGCTTTCCAGTGCTCGCGGGTTGTCGGCAACCGAGGTCGACACCGCATCGGCGCCGACCGTCCAGCCGTGATAAGCCTCGAGCACGCTGAGCATGTCGCGGCCGCCGCTGTAGGCCCATGCCAGACGAATCGCCAAGTCGTTGGCCTCGCTGCCGCTGTTGACCAGAAACACCCGGTCCATGCCTTCCGGCGCCAGTTTCAGCAAGCGCTCGGAAAACTCCGCCACCGCCGCATAGTTGAAGCGTGAATTGGTGTTGAGCAGCGACCACTGCCGCGCCGCCACCTGCGCCATGCGCGGATGACCGTGGCCGAGCACAGCGACGTTGTTGAGCATGTCGAGGTAGGAGCGACCCTGCATGTCGATCAGGTGATTGCGCCAGCCGCGTTCGATGCGCGGCGGGTCGACGTAATAGTGTTTTTGCGTGCGGGCGAAACTGGCGTCGCGCCGCTCGAGCAAGGTTTTGGCGTCCAGTTCCGGCTCGGCATCGCAGGCCAGGCCCAGCAGCGCCGCCGGTGAGGGGCATAACGCCTGCCACGCAGCAGCGCGCGAAGGGCTGCAGAACAACGGCGCATCCAGCGTGGCTACACGGCTCAACTGTACCTTCAACGGTCCACCGACCGCTCCCAGCACCTGACCTTTGACCAGCGCCGCGCCGCTGTGCAGTGAAGCGTTCACGCCCCACAGGCGCACGCTGAGCTGTGGCCCGTCGAGTTGCAGCACACCGTCCGCCGCGTGGTGCAATACCCCGGCAAATGGCGCTTCTACAGCCGAGCCTTGCGGTACGCGCAATTCAACGTGCAGCGGGAAGGTGTCCGGCTCGACCGCGCTGTCCGGTCGTGTTTGCGACAAGCGATATTGCCCGTAACGACTCGCCGCCAGGCCATGCGCGGCGGCGGCTTCCGTCAGCAACCGCTGATCGATGCCGTCCTGCTCCCAGTTGCCCGCCTCGAAATGCGGGCTGAGGACGCCCAAATCGATCAACGCAAATTCGCGCCCGACCAGCTCTGGCAACAGCGGCGCAAAACCTTCACTGCCGATCGCCGGCAAACGCTGGCCGACTGATGTGAGGATCGCCGCTTCCATCAGCGCCAGCGGCACCGAAGTGGCCACGTGGAAAATCTCCCATTCGTGGCCAAGGTTGTCGCGACTGTAAGTGTTGCCCGGATCGATACTGACCTGTTGTTCGCCACTGAGCACCAGCACCGCCGCCCGCGCCACGATCAATGGCCACAGCGCCTGCAACTCTTCGTGTTGCAACGGATTCACCGCGTGATAGGCCTGCACCGCCGGCAGAATCACGAAAGGGTCACCGCCGGCATGGTGCAGCAGCGCCGCGCACGTCACCGACAGATCGGTGATCCGCCAGGTACGGACCAGATCACCGAAGTCGATCACCCCCTGCAATTGCCAGTGGCGCCGGGCGTCCCGTTGCCAAACGGCATTGTCGTCGGTGATGTCCATGTGAATCGCCTGCACCGGCAGTTTGTCCTGCAACGGCTGCAAACGGCGCTCGGCCTGTTCGGCGGCGTCCGCGATCAAGGCGCGCTGGCGCTCATCCTTGATGACCGGCAGCAGATGGTTGATCAGTGCATTGGCGTGGCGCGCGTCCCATTGCAGCGTGCGCTCAAGCCCCGGATGGTCGAAGCCGGCCAACGCCAGGTCCATCTCACCACACAGCTGACCGAAACCGGCCACCACGTCGTGGCCCAGGTGTTCAAGATGGGTCAGCGGCTGGCCTTCGATGTAATCCAGCAGCCGCACGTGTACCGGCTCGCCGTTGGCCTGCAGCGACAACAGGTCCTCGCCGTTAATGGCCGGGATCACCTTGGGCACGTGCACCGACGAGTGCTCGGCGAGGTACTTGAGCCCCGCATGCTGGGCCTGCAGCTCCACCAGCGCATAATCACCGCGGCAGATTTTCAGGACAAAGCGCCCACGCGCGCTGTCGATCCGGTAATTGAGATCCTGCTGACTGCCCAGCGCCTGTAACGTGCCGCTGAACCCGTAATGCTCCGCCAACCACTGCCGGGCCAGCGCCTCGGAGACCTGCGGGCTGGGCAAGCTGGCGCGATGAATCAACGTGGCGAGCGGCATGAGACGACCCCTGAAATGTTATTAGGCGCCTATATCGCCATTGCTGCAGAGGATGCGCAACCCCCAATCGAGGTTATTCAAGTGCTCGCATCCGCCGGCGCTTTGCGCAAGAATGTCGGCCATTCACATCTATCTGGAAAAAACTCATGAATGTAATCACCACCGATCTGCCCGGTGTTCTGATCATCGAACCCAAGGTATTTGGTGACGAGCGCGGCTTCTTCTACGAGAGTTTCAACGCCAAAGCATTCCAGGATGCAACCGGTCTGGACACTCAATTCGTTCAGGACAACCATTCGCGCTCGCAAAAAGGCGTGCTGCGCGGCCTGCATTACCAACTGCAGAACACCCAGGGCAAACTGGTTCGGGTAACCGCTGGTGAAGTGTTTGATGTGGCCGTGGACATTCGTCGCAGCTCGCCGCACTTCGGCAAATGGGTTGCCGTTCGCCTCTCGGCTGAAAACCACCGTCAACTGTGGGTTCCGGAAGGTTTCGCCCATGGTTTTGTGGTGCTGAGCGAGTTCGCAGAATTCCTCTACAAGACCACCAACTACTACGATCCATCGTCCGAGCGCAGCATTCGCTGGGACGACCCTGCTCTGGGCATCGACTGGCAACTGGACGAAGCGCCGAAGCTGTCGGCCAAGGATCAGGCTGGTGCACTGCTCAAGGACGCTGACGTCTTCGCCTGAGCCTAGGCATAATGCGCCTGTTCACTCAGGCGCATCCGGCTCATGAAACCTACCCTTCCCCGCAGACCCCGCTGGCGCAGCCTCGCCCTGTTGGCTTTGTGTCTGGCACCGCTGCTGTGGCCGCTGGAACATCTGGCCGAGCGCTATTACCGCAGTGAACTGGCCGGGCAGAACCGCCAGACCCTCGATCTCTACGTCGCCAACCTGCTGGGCACCCTGCACCGCTACGAAGTGTTGCCGCAGATCCTCGGCGACCTGCCGGCCCTGCGCGCCGTACTCGGGGCACCGGACGACGGGGTCACCCAGGGCAACGCCAATCGCCTGCTGAAAAACATCGCGGCGCAGACCGGTGCCGAAGTCATGTACCTGATGGACACCAGCGGCCAGACCCTTGCAGCGTCGAACTGGGACAAACATGACAGCTTCGTCGGGCGCAATTTCGCGTTCCGTCCGTATTTCAGCGAAGCCATGGCCGGACGCCTCGGACGTTTCTTCGGTCTGGGCACCACCTCGGCCAAGCGCGGTTATTTCTTCGCCGCTGCGGTGCGCAACGGCGAAAAAATCATCGGTGTACTGGTGATCAAGGTCGACCTCGACCACACCGAAAGCCTGTGGGGCAAAACCCCGGAACAACTGCTGGTGACCGACCACAATGGCGTGGTGATTCTCACCTCGCGCCCGGAATGGCGTTTCCGCTCGACCCGCACCTTGAGCGATACCGAGCGCTCGGCGATCACCGCTATCCTGCCCTACCCGACCCGCGAACCGCGCCCGTTGAACCTCAGTCCCAACGACTGGCTGACGCAGACCGTGAACATCGCCGAAACCGGCTGGAGCGTCAGCATTCTCGCCCCGCGCACGCTGATCGACCGCCCGGTGCGCACCGTTGTCGCGATCGGTGGCGCCACGCTGTTGGTGGTGATGCTGTTGCTGGGGCTGATGATGCAGCGCCGCCGGCATTATCTGGAACGCATCGCGTTCGAAGCCAAGGCCCGTCGCGAACTGGAAGGTCGGGTGGCCGAGCGGACCAGCGATCTGGAAGGCCTCAACCGCCGCCTCAAACAGGAAGTGCTGGAGCGTGAACAGGCCCAGCAGGAACTGGTGCGCGCCCAGGACGATCTGGTCCAGGCCGGCAAACTGTCGGCACTGGGCACCATGTCGGCGAGCATCAGCCACGAACTCAACCAGCCGCTGGCGGCGATCCGCAGCTACGCTGAAAACGCCGAAGTGCTGCTCGATCATCAGCGCACCGACGACGCTCGCGGCAACCTCAAACTGATCAGCGAACTGACCGGGCGCATGGCCTCGATCATCGCCCACTTGCGCGCCTTCGCCCGTCGCGACCGCCACGCTCCGGAGAGCGTCGCCCTGCAACCGGCGCTGGACGATGCGCTGGCGTTGTTGGCCAAGCGTCGCCGGAGCATGGAGGTCGAGCTGATTCGCGACCTGCCCGCCGCCACCCTGTGGGTCGAAGCCGGGGAAACCCGTCTGCGCCAGGTGCTCGGTAACCTGCTGGCCAACGCCCTCGATGCGCTGACCGAAAAAGGTCCGCCGCGCAAACTCTGGCTGAGTGCCGAATCCACCGCCGAAGGCGTCAATCTGTACATTCGCGATAACGGCCCGGGGTTCTGCATGGAAGCCCTCGGCCGCGCCAGCGAGCCCTTCTACACCACCAAAACCCGCACGCAGGGCCTTGGGCTGGGACTGGCCATCTGTGAAACCCTGATGCGCGCCTTCGGTGGTGAACTGTCGTTCGCCAACCACAAGCAAGGTGGCGCCTTGATCACCCTGCGGCTGCGCGCCGGTGCGCCCGGGGTCAGCCTGCAACCGTCCGAGGATCGAAGTGCATGACCATCGACAATCGCATTCAGGTGGTGTTGATCGACGACGATCCGCACCTGCGTCAGGCCCTCGGCCAGACCCTGGACCTGGCCGGCCTGAAAATCCTTCCGCTGTCCGAAGCCAAAGGCCTCGCCGCACAATTGGAGCGTGACTGGCCCGGCGTGGTGGTCAGCGACATTCGTATGCCGGGCATGGACGGCCTGGAACTGTTGAGTGAGTTGCACGCTCAGGATCCGGAACTGCCCGTGCTGCTGATCACCGGCCACGGCGATGTGCCGCTGGCGGTACAGGCGATGCGTGCCGGCGCCTATGATTTCCTGGAAAAACCGTTCGCCAGTGACGCGTTGCTCGACAGCGTGCGCCGCGCCCTGGCCCTGCGCCGACTGGTGCTGGACAACCGCAGCCTGCGTCTGGCCTTGAGCGACCGCAATGAACTGAGTGCACGGCTGGTCGGCCATTCGGCGCCGATGCTGCGCCTGCGTGAGCAGATCGGCGCGCTGGCGGCGACCAAGGCTGACGTGTTGATCCTCGGTGAAACCGGGGCCGGCAAAGAGGTCGTGGCCCGTGCATTGCACGACTTGTCGAGCCGACGCAACGGCCCTTTCGTGGCGATCAACGCCGGGGCGCTGGCGGAATCGGTGGTCGAAAGCGAACTGTTCGGGCATGAGCCGGGCGCCTTCACCGGCGCGCAGAAACGCCGGATCGGCAAGTTCGAATTCGCCAATGGCGGCACACTGTTCCTCGATGAAATCGAAAGCATGAGCATGGACGTGCAGGTGAAACTGCTGCGCATGCTGCAAGAGCGTGTGGTCGAACGCCTCGGCGGCAATCAGTTGATCCCGCTGGACATCCGCGTCATCGCCGCGACCAAGGAAGACCTGCGCCAGGCCGCCGATCAGGGGCGCTTCCGCGCCGACTTGTATTACCGTCTGAATGTCGCGCCGCTGCGCATTCCACCGCTGCGTGAACGCGGCGAAGATGCGCTGGTGCTGTTCCAGCATTACGCCGATGAAGCCAGCGCCCGCCATGGCTTGCCGCCTCACGAACTGCAACCGGCGCAACGCGCCTTGCTGCTGCGCCACACCTGGCCGGGCAACGTGCGCGAACTGCAGAACGCCGCCGAGCGTTTCGCCCTCGGCCTGGAGTTGGCGCTGGATAACAGCGGTGAAGGCGGCACTGCCGTGGAAGTCATCAGCGGCGGTCTGAGCGAGCAAGTGGAAAACTTCGAGAAATCGTTGATCGCCGCAGAATTGGCGCGCTCCCACAGTTCGGTGCGCAGCCTCGCCGAAGCCCTGGGGATTCCGCGCAAGACCCTGCACGACAAACTGCGCAAGCACGGGTTGAATTTCGCCGACAGTGGCGCCCATGGAGACGAAGCCGAATGAACCGCGACAGCCGCTATCTGGAGTCCGTGCTGCATCACGACATTCCGCTGACCCGCGAGATGGGCCTCAAGGTACTCGACTGGCATGAGCAGCAGTTAAGCCTGTACTTGCCGCTGGAGCCGAACGTCAATCACAAGAGCACCATGTTCGGCGGCAGCCTCTACTGCGGCGCGGTGCTCGCGGGTTGGGGCTGGCTGCATTTGCGCCTGAAGGAGCAAGGCATCGAAGACGGGCACATCGTGATTCAGGAAGGGCAGATCAGCTATCCGCTGCCGGTGACCGGCGACGCCACGGCGATTTGCCCGGCACCGCAGGCGGCGGTGTGGAAGAAGTTTCTGGCGATGTATCAGCGCTACGGGCGGGCGCGGCTGACGCTCAACACGCGGATCGTCAATGCCGGCAGTGATGAGGATGCGGTGACCTTCAGCGGGCAGTACGTTCTGCACCGCTAACGCAAAAGACCGCAGCCTTCGGCAGCGCCTACAGGTAAATGCGAAATCCTGTGTAGGAGCTGCCGAAGGCTGCGATCTTTTGATCTTATGAGCGAGCCAGCTCCAGCAGTCTTGAACGCCACGCCGCTTTCGCCGGCAACGCCAAAAAGAACTCATTGCGCAACGACTCACGCGCCGGGTAACAGAACGCTTCGCCCTGCAGATCCACGACTTCACCGCCCGCGCCTTCCAGCACGCCCTGGGCAGCGGCGGTGTCCCACTGCGACGTTGGCGCCAATCGCGGATAACAATCCGCCGCCCCTTCAGCCAACAGGCAAAACTTCAGCGAGCTGCCGATGTTCGCCAGTTGCAGTTCACCCAGACTGGCACTCAGGCCGGCGAGCAAACGCTCCTGCTCAGGGCTGGAATGCCGACGGCTGGCCACCACGGTGAACGCTTCACCGAGTGCGGGCACATCACGCACTTGAATCGCGACCGGCGTGCCGTCCTTATCGCCGCGCCACGCGCCGAGACCGGCACCGCCGACATAGAACCGGCCATTGGTCGGCATCGACACCACACCAAACACCACCCGGCCGTTTTCGATCAGGGCAATGTTGACGGTGAACTCTTCACTGCCACTGATGAACTCCTTGGTGCCATCCAACGGATCCACCAGCCACCAGCGCTGCCACCCGGCGCGTACGCTCTGCGGAATGTTGGCGTCTTCTTCGGACAGAATCGGAATGCTGGAATCCAGCGCGGTCAGCCCGGCGACGATCACGTGGTGTGCGGCCATGTCCGCTGCAGTCACTGGTGAATCATCGGACTTGGCTGTGACTTCAACACCGGCGCGCCAGAACGGCAGGATCGCCTCGCCAGCCTGCAATGCCAGCTCAACCACTGGCGCCATCAACGGATGGGGAAAATTCATCGACATCTCACTCATGACTGAAAGAACCCGCGCTGGCTCAGCAGATCGCGGGTCAGGTACAACGCCGCCAAGGCGCGACCTTCGGAAAATTGCGGGTTTTGCGCCAGCGCTGCCAGTTCACGCAGGTTGACCTTGTCGACCCGCATCGGCTCGGGCTCGTCGCCCTCCAGACGCTCTTCGTAGAGATCGGTGGCCAGCACCACCTGAATCTTCTGGCTCATGTAACCGGGCGACAACGACAGCTCGGTCAGATGCTCCAGTTGGCGGGCGCCGAATCCGGCCTCTTCCTTGAGCTCGCGCTCGGCCGCCGCCAGCACATCCTCACCCGGCTCGATCAAGCCTTTGGGCAGGGACAATTCGTACTCGTCAGTGCCGCCACAGTACTCTTCGACCAGCACCGCGTGTTCGCTATCGAGCATCGCCACGATCATCACCGCGCCATAGCCCGCACCTTTGCCGACCAGACGCTCGTAAGTGCGCTCCACGCCATTGGAAAAACGCAACTTCAGTTCTTCGACGCAAAACAGGCGACTGGTGGCGACGATCTCGCGGGCGAGTACAGTGGGTTTCTGGCGCATGCAAAGCTCCTTGGCGTGAACGCGCTACTATAACGCGGCTTTCCCGATTGTTTGTGTCGGATATCTTTCTACCGCTCGAGACGTTGCCATGCCTTCTTTACCGTGGTCCGACATCGATACCGTCCTGCTGGACATGGACGGTACGCTGCTGGATCTGCACTTCGACAACCATTTCTGGCTGGAACACCTGCCGCAACGCTACGCCGAACTGCACGGTGTGAGCCGGGCCATGGCCGACATGGAGTTGCAGCCGTTGTTCGAGCGTCATGCCGGTCAGTTGCAGTGGTATTGCCTGGATTTCTGGAGCACCGAACTGAAACTCTCGGTGCGTGAACTGAAACTGGAAACCGCGCACCTGATTGCGCTGCGTCCGGACGCCGACACCTTTTTGCAAGCGATCAAACAGGCTGGCAAACGGGTGGTCATGATCACCAACGCCCACCGTGATTCGCTGTCGCTGAAACTGGAACGGATCGAACTGTCGCCGTATTTCGAGCGACTGATCAGCTCCCACGATTACGGTTTCCCCAAGGAGAACCCGCAGTTCTGGGATGCCTTGCAGACAGACATCGATTTTGATCCGGCGCGCAGCCTGTTCATCGATGACACTTTGCCGATCCTGCGCAGTGCGCGCGATTTCGGTGTGGCGCATCTGCTGGCGATCAAAGAGCCGGACAGCCGCAAAGGGCCGAAGGACACCGCCGAATTTGCAGCGGTGGAGGATTATCGGGAGTTGATTATCGGTCTTTGAATTCCTGTAGGAGCTGCCGCAGGCTGCGGCAGCTCCTACAGAGAACTGTCGTTATTCAGGAATGCGCAGTACCTGGCCCGGATAGATTTTGTCGGGGTGTTTCAGTTGCGGCTTGTTGGCCTCAAAAATTTTGTTGTACTTGTTGGCATCGCCGTACACACGTTTGGATATCGCGCTCAGGGTGTCGCCCTTCTCCACCGTGACGAACTTCGCTTCCTGGGCCACACCGCCGGTCACGGTAATCTGATCGTCAACACCGCTGACGCCGGCAACGTTACCCAGTGCCAGAAGGATTTTTTCCTTCTCTTCCTGACTGGCGGCTTCACCGGTGGCGATAACCTTTTCGCCCTCGACCTTAACCTGGATCTTCGAAGTATCAATCCCCGACAGCGCCTCCTGCACGTGCTTGGTCAGCGCCTCGCCATTCGCCTGAGCCTTGTCCGGCGTCAGCGCATCGAGGATTTTCTCACCGGCTTCTTTGATAAAGCTGAATAGGCTCATCGTGTTTCTCTCCATGGAATAAAAGGGTCAGACGCCAAAGCCTAGACCACCTTTTACCAACACGGTTCCAGACCGACCAATGACCCACCCACCGCCCAAGCGCTAGAATCGCCCACCCCCGCCAACACCCTCCGGAGCGAAGATGGACATCAAGCAGCTGAAATTCCTCATCGCCCTCGACGAAACCCGCCACTTCGGCCAGGCCGCCGCGCGTTGCCACATCACCCAACCGACCCTGTCGATGCGTTTGCGCAACCTCGAAGAAGAACTCGACCTGCCGCTGGTCAATCGCGGTCAGCGTTTCGAAGGATTCACCGCGCCCGGCGAGCGTGTGTTGGCCTGGGCACGCTCGGTGATGGCGGCTTATGACGGATTGCAGGCGGAAGCGGCGGCGTGTCGCGGCAACCTCATCGGTACGTTGCGACTGGGGGTGGTGCCGCTGTCGAGTTTCGATCCTCTGCCGCTGATGCAGCGTTTGCATGCGGCGCACCCGAACCTGCGCTTCGAAATGTCGGCACTGAGTTCCGAGCAGATCCTCGAACATCTGGCAAACAACCGCATCGACATCGGCGTGTCATACCTCGACCGGCTCGATCACGAACGTTTCGACTCACAGGCCTTCAGCGAAACCCGCATGGGCCTGCTCTACGACCAACGCTCCTTCACCTTTGGCGACGCGCCGTTGAGTTGGGCAGCCCTGATCGAACTGCCACTGGGTATGCTCACCAGCGGCATGCATTTTCGTCAGTCCATCGACCACAACTTCCACAGCCGGGGCCTGACCCCGCTGCCACTGCTGCAGACCGATGCCGTGCATCAATTGTTACAAGCTGTGCACGGCGGCTTCTGCTGCGCGATCATGCCGCTGGACGGCGGTCTGGAAAAACTCACCGATCACCTGCGCCTGCAACCGATCGAAAACGCCCAGACCCTCGCGCCACTGGGCCTGATCATGCGTCGTGGCGCCCCGCGTTCGGCGCTGGCCGAGGCCTGTTTCGCGCTGTACCAGAAATCACCGGCAGCGTCTTGATCGACGGTATCTATCAATAGATCGACAGTAGCGATTAGACGCGACAAGTTGCCGCGCCTAGTCTTAACGTTGATCAATCCGTCGGTGATGCCATGAACGCCAAGCGCCCAGCCTGCGCGGCGCCTGCACTCGAAACGCCCGCGCCCGCCGCCAGCCAGACCTACAGTTACAGCGATCTGCCCCTTGTGGAATCGGCCAGCACCGCGCTCGCCGAGGAAGTCGCGTTGGCGATTGCCTACAACGGCATCAGCCAGGCCGTGATGCTGGTGACCCCGACGGACCTGGAAGACTTCATCGTCGGCTTCAGCCTCGGCAGCGGCATCATCGAGGACGCCAGCGACATCTATGACCTGCAACTGACCGGCGCAGGCTCGGCGCAATACGCGCAAGTGACCATTGCCAACCGCGCCTTCTGGAACCTCAAGCAACAACGTCGGCAGCTGGCCGGCACCAGCGGGTGCGGGTTGTGCGGCGTCGAAGCGGTGGAACAGGCGCTGCCCGACCTCAACGTGTTGCCCGGCGCACCTCTGCCGCCCGCTGCATGGCTCGACGGCCTGCGCCAGCGCATCGGCGCGTTCCAGCCACTCGGCCAACACTGCGGCGCGGTACACGCAGCGGTGTTCATGGACGCCAGCGGTGAATTGCTGCTGGGCCGCGAAGACATTGGCCGGCACAACGCTCTCGACAAACTGATTGGCGGCCTGATCCGCCAGAAGATATCCACAGACGGCGGCCTGGCGATCGTCACCAGCCGTTGCAGCCTCGAATTGATCCAGAAAGTGTTGCGCGCCGGCATCCAGACCCTGGTCAGCCTGTCCGCGCCGACGGGCCTTGCCGTGCAATGGGCCCGGCGCCACAACCTCAATCTCATCCACCTGCCGCAGAAGAATGCGCCGCGGGTCTACAGCCCAGCGATGGAGAATCAAGCGTGAGCCAACATCATCAAGCCGACCAGAAACCTGTCCCGCGCTACAAACCTTACAAAGGTGCAGCCGGCGGCTGGGGTGCGCTGATCAGCGTGGCCCAGGCCTGGTTGACCAGCGACAACGCGCTGAAAAACCTGCGCATGATGCTCAAGACCAACCAGAACGGCGGCTTCGACTGCCCGGGTTGCGCCTGGGGCGACTCGCCGGAAAGCGGCATGGTCAAATTCTGCGAGAACGGCGCCAAAGCGGTGAACTGGGAAGCAACCAAGCGCCGGGTGGACGGCAAGTTCTTCGCCAAACACAGCGTGACCTCGCTGCTGGAGCAGAGCGACTACTGGCTTGAATACCAGGGTCGCCTGACCGAGCCAATGGTCTACGACGCCCAGACCGACCGCTACAAACCCATCGCCTGGGACGACGCGTTCGCCCTGATCGGCAAGCACCTGCAAGCACTGTCGAGTCCGGATCAAGCCGAGTTCTACACTTCGGGCCGGGCCAGCAACGAAGCGGCGTACCTGTATCAACTGTTCGTGCGCGCCTACGGCACCAACAACTTCCCCGACTGCTCGAACATGTGCCACGAGGCCAGCGGTGTGGCCCTGGCGCAGAGCGTTGGCGTCGGCAAAGGCACCGTGACTTTCGACGACTTCGAACACGCCGACGCGATTTTTGTCTGGGGTCAGAACCCCGGCACCAACCACCCACGGATGCTCGAACCGTTGCGTGAGGCGGTGAAACGCGGAGCACAAGTGGTGTGCATCAACCCGCTGAAAGAGCGCGGCCTGGAACGCTTCCAGCACCCGCAGCATCCGCTGGAAATGCTCACCAACGGCGACAAACCGACCAACACCGCGTACTTCCGTCCGGCACTGGGCGGCGACATGGCGGTGCTGCGCGGCATGGCCAAGTTCCTCCTGCAGTGGGAGCGCGATGCGCAGAAGGCTGGCGCCCCGGCGGTGTTCGATCACGACTTCCTCAATGCCCACAGCACCAATGTGCTGGAGTATCTGGGCGTGGTCGATGACACGCCGTGGGAGCAGATCGTCGCGCAATCCGGCCTGACCCTGGTCGAGATCGAACAAGCCGCGCGCATGTACGCCAAAGGCAAGAACGTGATCATGTGCTGGGCGATGGGCATCACCCAGCATCGCCACTCGGTGCCGACCATCCAGGAAATCGCCAACCTGATGCTGCTGCGCGGCAACGTCGGCAAACCCGGCGCCGGTCTATGCCCGGTGCGCGGCCACAGTAACGTGCAGGGCGACCGCACCATGGGCATCAACGAGCGTCCACCGGTGGCGTTCCTCGATTCCCTCGAACGACGTTTCCAGTTCAAGGTGCCGCGTGAAAACGGGCACAACGTGGTCGAAGCGATTCACGCCATGGCCGAGGGCCGCGCCAAGGTCTTCATCGGTCTTGGCGGTAACTTCGCCCAGGCCACACCGGACAGCCCGCGCACCTTCGCGGCGCTGAGCAATTGCGACCTCACCGTGCAGATCAGCACCAAGCTCAACCGCAGCCATCTGGCCCACGGTAAAGACGCGTTGATCCTGCCGTGCCTGGGCCGTACCGACATCGACATCCAGACCGAAGGCCCGCAAGCGGTCACCGTGGAAGACTCGTTCAGCATGGTCCACGCCTCCAACGGTCAGTTGCAGCCGCTGTCGAACCAGATGCGCTCGGAACCGGCGATCATCGCCGGCATCGCCGCCGCCACGCTGGGTAGCAAACCGGTGGACTGGAACTGGCTGGTAGCCGACTACCGGCGCATCCGCGACTTGATCGCCGACACCATTCCCGGCTTCAAGGACTTCAACGAGAAGGTCAAGAACCCGGGCGGGTTCTACCTCGGCAACGCGGCCGGCGCGCGCAAATGGAACACCCCGTCGGGCCGGGCCAATTTCCGCGCCAACCGGCTGCCCAAGGATCTGGTGCACGAACGCACCCGCGCCACCGGGCAACTACCGGATCTGATCCTGCAATCGATGCGTTCCCACGATCAGTACAACACCACGATCTATGGCCTCGACGACCGCTATCGCGGGGTCAAAGGCCAGCGCGACGTGCTGTTCGCCAACGAGGCCGACATCATTCGCCTGGGCTTCCGTCCGGGACAAAAGGCCGACATTGTGTCGCTGTGGGACGATGGCCGTGAGCGTCGGGTGAAAGGCTTTACCTTGCTGGCGTTTGATATTCCGGCCGGGCAAGCGGCTGCGTATTACCCTGAAGTGAATCCGCTGGTGCCGCTGGAAAGCACTGGGGATGGCAGCCATACACCGACGTCGAAATTCATTGCGATCCGGCTGGAAGCGGCGAGTGAGACCGGGTTGATCATGGCTAAATCTGCTTAATGCGGGGTCAGCCCCATTGCTATCGCGAGCAGGCTCACTCCTACAGTTGAATGTGTTCTATCTGTAGGAACTCGGTCACTGTAGGAGTGAGCCTGCTCGCGATAGCGGTAGCCGATTCAAGCCATTCTTTGTACTGTGCACCTTTCAAATGCCCACAAAAAAGGCCGCTTTTTCACAAAAGCGGCCTGTCCGAAGTAGCTAAAGACCGACGAAAATCGCTTAAGTTCCACATACAAAACAGCAACTTGCATAATTGTATACAAGTCGTGTTATTCGTCGGATTTTGATTGTCAGCCTTGTTACACAGCCTCAGGATCGCGCCGTCATCCCTTTGAGGCTCCTCTATGAAGTTCTCCTCGATTCTCTTGTTGTCCCTTGGCCTGGTCAGTGGCTTCGCTTCTGCCGGAGGCACCGCCGAAGCAGGCGTGGGCGGCGCATTGGGCGGGGTTCTTGGCTCGGTCGTCGGTCAGTCTTTAGGCGGCAGCACAGGTTCAACCATTGGCGCGGCCCTGGGCGGCGCGGGTGGTAGCGCGGTGGGTGCCAACAAACACAGCCGTGGCGAAGCAGCCATTGGCGGTGCACTGGGCGCAGCCGGCGGTAACGTGGTTGGCCGCAGCATGGGCGGCACCACCGGCAGCCTGATCGGCGCCGCAGCAGGTGGCGGCGCCGGTGGCGCGCTGGGCAACTACATGGGCAACCAGAGCAATGACGATGGTCGTCATTACGATCGCGGTTATGACCGTGACCGTCGCTACTACCGCGATGGCCACCCTGGTCGTGGTCACGCTTACGGCCACCGCAAGCATCACCGCTACTATCGCGACTAACGCGTTGCGTTAAGCGGGAAAGCAAAAATCGCAGCCCAAGGGCTGCGATTTTTTTTGCCCTGATTCAAACCACCAGACGCTCCAATGCTTCACGCAACCGGCCTGGAATCGGTACCGGTTGATTGGTGCTCCGATCCACGAATACGTGAACGAAACGCCCTGCTGCACACGCCTCGCTTTCACCGACCTTGAACACCGCCAGTTCGTACTGCACCGAACTGTTGCCCAGCTTGCCGACCCGCAGACCGATCTCGATCAGGTCCGGAAAAGCGATCGAGGCAAAGTAGTCACAGGCCGAACTGACCACAAACCCCACCACCTCGCCGTCATGAATATCCAGCCCGCCAACCTGGATCAGGTAGGTGTTCACCGCCGTGTCGAAGAAGCTGTAGTAAGTGACGTTATTCACATGCCCGTAGGCATCGTTATCGTGCCAGCGTGTGGTGATGGGCTGGAAGTGCGGGTAGTCGGTGCGTTGTGGCATCGGGTTGGACATCAGCATTGATCCATTGAGTGTTGTGAGCAGTCTAAAGCCAAAACCGTGGTGGCCCCATCGCGAGCAGGCTCCAGCGCAATACATCCCCACTCAGCACTCGGCAAACCCCTTGCCCTGCGCCGCCAACTCGCCAATCAACCGCGCCGGCTGCCACTGATCGCCCTGACGCGTCTGCAGCGCCAGCAAGCGCTGATGAATGTCCGCCAGCCCTTGCTGATCCGCCCAGGCCATAGGCCCGCCCTTGTCGGCCGGGAAACCGTAGCCGTTCAGGTACACCAGATCAATGTCATGGGCCGACCCGGCAATGCCTTCCTGGAGAATCTTTGCACCCTCGTTGACCAGCGCCAGCAGGCAGCGCTCCAGAATCTCTTCAGCGCCGATCTCGCGACGCTGGAAACCCAGCCCTTCGCTGACCCGCAGCACCAGCGCATCGACCTCGGGATCATGCTCGGCCTGTCGACTGCCCGGCTCATAGTGGTAATAACCGTTACCGGACTTCTGGCCGAAACGGCCCATCTCGCACAAACGGTTGTCCACCTGCACCTCCGGCGCATCCTGGCCCTTGCCGGCCAACTCGCGAGCGCGCCATTCCAGATCGATACCGACGACGTCATACATGCGGAAAGGCCCCATGGCGAAGCCGAACCCTTGCAGCGCCGCGTCCACCTGCTGTGGATAAGCGCCTTCGAGCAGCATCTTGCGTGCCTCCAGCACATACGGATGCAGCATGCGATTGCCGATAAAACCGTGGCAGTTACCCGACACCACACTGACCTTGCCCATGCGTTTGCCAAGTCTCAGTGCGGCTTCCAATACCGCCGGCGAAGTCTGCGCCCCCCGAATGATTTCCAGCAGTTTCATGATGTGCGCAGGGCTGAAGAAATGCAGACCGAGCACTTGCGACGGACGCCGTGTCGCAGCGGCAATCGCATCGATATCCAGTGCCGATGTATTGCTCGCCAATAGTGCCTCGGGTTTGAGCAGGCCATCCAGTTCGCGAAAGATCCTCTGTTTGAGCTCAAGGTTTTCGTACACCGCCTCGATCACCAGATCGACATTGCGGATCGCCGGGTAATCCGCCGCCGCGCTGATCCGGGCAATACGTGCATCCGCTTCGACCTGATCGATCCGGCCCTGGCGCACGTTGTGTGCATAAGTGTCCGCCACCGTACCCAGTGCCTGCTCAAGCATCTGTGGATTGTTATCGACCCACTGCACAGCGATGCCGGCATTGGCCAGGCACATGACAATGCCGCGGCCCATGGTGCCCGCACCGATCACGGCAGCTTGCTGAATATCGAAGGATGTCTGGCTCATGTTGTTCTCTTGTTGGCGATCCGAAGACAGCCTTCACCATAGTCAGGCACCGGATATTTTTGAAGTTTATTACCGTGATGAGCGACATTCAGCGGATGGATAAACCCCCATCGCACCGAAGCCACACACTGTAGGAGCTGCCGAAGGCTGCGATCTTTTGATCTTGATTTTCGATGGCAAGATCAAGAGATCGCAGCCTTCGGCAGCTCCTGCAGACAGATCAAAGGTGTTCGTGAACCCAGCTGCGAACTTCCGCGTACGGATACTCCTCCAACGCCGCATACCCGGAAATCGCCCGCGCCTTGAGCTTGGTGAACAGCGGCACACTGATCCCGCACAGAAACCGCGTCAGGCGCTCCGCCGTTGGCACACTGCCGGTGTGCTGCTCGTGCCTGTGGATAAAATCACCGCACAGCGCCGCGAAACTCTTATCCACAAGCGCCGGCAGTTCCGGCGGTGGCGGCAGGCGCGCTATATCCCCGTGACACACCGAACAGTGCCCGCAGCGCTCGGGCGCGTTGTGGTCACCGAAGTATTCGGCCAGGCGATAACCCAGGCAGCGCTCGGTGGCGAACAGCTCGAGCATCGCGTGAATCCGGGCGATTTCAGCCTGCTCATGCCGGGTGAAATAACCGTGCAACTCGGCGCTCAAAACAACGCTGTCGAAATCGCTGTGCAGCACGTTGTAGACCTCGGTCATCTGCTTGCTCTCAAGCTCGACCCAGCCTTTCTCCTGGAAGTAGTCCAGCGCCGTCACCACCCGATTGCGCTCAGCCGAGTACTGCGTGTACATCGCTTCGAAATCCACCGTGGCCCAGGTGCGTGCACGGCTGGAAGTCTGGATGATGGCGGCGACAAAATCCCTGCGCTCACCTGCGAAACGCTCAAGCAGCACTTCCGGTTCCAGCAGGTATTTGAAACGGTACTCGGCGTAATACGCATAGCGCGGCGCGATCAAGCCACGCAACTCCAGTTGCACCAGCAGCGTTTTGAGCGGCAGCGAGCGAATGTTGCTCTGATCGGCCAGCGGCCCAAGCAGAAACTCCCACTGCCCTTCGGCCGCAGCAGCCTGCATTTCCTCCAGTACACAACGAATCCCCTCGCGCTCCGGGGTATCACCGTAGACAAAGTTTTCCAGCACGTTGAGGCTGTCACGATTGGCCAGCACCAGACAGTCCGAGGGCTGCCCGTCACGTCCGGCGCGACCGATTTCCTGACTGTAGTTTTCGATGGATTTGGGCAGGTCGAAATGCACCACGTTGCGGATGTCGCTCTTGTCGATACCCATGCCGAACGCAATGGTCGCGACGATGCAATTGGACTGTCCGGCCATGAAGCGCTTCTGGATCGCCTCACGCTGATCATTGGGCAACCCGGCGTGATAGGCCTCGGCCTGAATCCCGTTGCGCCCCAGATGCTCGGCGATGTGTTCGGCGGTTTTCTGCAGCGTCACGTAGACGATGCTCGGCTGCCCCGCACGCGCGCTCATCCACTCTACCAGCCGCCGGCGCTTGTCCTGACCCCGCACCGGTTCGACCAGCAGATTGAGGTTGGGCCGGTAGAACCCGGTGGTCACCACATCCGCTTCGGCGATGGCGAATTTGGCCTGCATGTCGGCAATCACTTTCGGTGTCGCCGTGGCTGTCAGCAGCAGGGTTTGCGGGATGTTGAACTGGCGCTGGTAGTCCGGCAGTTTCAAGTAGTCAGGGCGAAAGTTGTGGCCCCATTCGGAGATGCAGTGCGCCTCGTCGACCACCAACAGCGAGATCGGCACCTGCTGCAAAAAGTTGCGGAAACGCTCGTTCTTCAAACGCTCCACGGAGATCATCAGAATCTTCAACTCACCCGAACAGGCACGAGCCATCACGTCGTTGGCATCATCGCGGCTTTGCGCCGAATCGATGCTGCCGGCATTGATGCCGTGACGTTTGAGGAACGCCAGTTGATCCTGCATCAACGCCAACAGCGGCGAGACCACCAGGGTCAGGTGCGGCAGCAACAGTGCCGGCACCTGGTAGCAAAGCGACTTGCCGGAACCCGTGGGGAAAATCGCCGCCGCCGAGCGCCCGGCCAGTACGGCGCTGATCGCGGCTTCCTGCCCGGGTCGAAACTGTGGATAACCGAAAACCTGTTCCAGGGTGTTGTGCATGCGCTGTCACTCCGTTGACCGCTGTGATGCCAACAGCCTAGCGGGCGATCGCAGCGCGTCGAGAAAAGGTCGGGGTCAATTCGATACGGGATGATACAGCGCCGGGGGTGGATGCCACCGGATCAAACAAAGGAAACAATTTGCCTCTCGCAGGCCTGGCTGCAACGAAGGTAACGTGCGCCGCATCCACGAAACGAGCGTCGTGCCAGGACGGCCGACATCCGTGGATCAACTCAAGGAATGAACATGCCCAACAGACTGAAACTACTCCTCACTCTTACCCTCGCGTCGCTGTTGCTGGGCGGATGCATGCAAGTGCCCGATGATCTTCCGCCCCTCGCAATGTGCGCCACGGCAGATCAGGCGGCCACCACATAAGTCTTGCGGCAACGGCGGGCTACGGACGCAGCACCGCCACCCGCAGTTGCTCATTCAGCACCTGCTCGTGCACACCCTGGCTCTTGTTCGCCCACTGTGCATGGGCCGGACTGATGTCGCCGGTGAAGGCTGCCGCCAACTGACGCAGCTCCGCGACACTGCGCACGCGAGGACAGAACGGTTGCCCGTCACAATCCTGACTGGCATTGCGATAGGTGCTCAGCAAGCGGTCCCACAGACCGTCACGCACCTGCCTGATCGACTTGAGCTGCACATGCGGCACACCCAGCCGCCGTTGCAGTCCGCTCTCATCCAGCGCTTCGCTCGCCAACAAGGCTTTAGCGAACATCAACACCTCGGCGCGTGACGCGGTATCGATGCTGGCCTGACTGGAAAGCGTATCGGGCCAGCCGGTACGTTGCAGATCGACAAACATCCAGCCGTTGCCAGCGTCAGATGCCACGGCCAAACGGCAGCCACTGGCCCACAGCAATAAAATCGAGGCCATTCTTAGCCACTGCATACTCAATTCCCTTTAAGCGCGTATCGGACGTTTGGAAACGTCCTACAGATTCTGGCGCGCACCATACAGAGGTTTCCCAAGAAACGCCTGTGAATCCCGTGGGAAATTTCTGCGCTAAGGGTTTCACCTCGAAAAACCCACAAAACCTTGTAGGGCAAATGCCCGAGTCTCGGAAAAACCCCTACGAACTCTGTCCATCACGGCGGTCTTGTGACGACTCGCCACGCACTTCTATAGTGGCCGGCGCGGCTGAAACCACTGGAGCGACTTCGTACAGGACACGTCTCACCATGAACACGCATGATCCGATGCCCCCTCGTTACCACCCCCTCAAAAGCAACTACAGCGATCATCCGGTGCTGACCATCGACACCCAGGCCAGCCATGGCGATCTGCTTGACGCCGCTCACCAACGTCTGCGCGCCGCCAGCGACTTGCTGGAGACTCTTTACTGCTTGTGTTTCAAACAAGCCGATGTCAAAGACATCCCCAACATCGTCAACGCACTGTATCTATTGACCCAGGACGGTTGCGAACTTTTGGAAGTAGCAAAATTGCAACTAACGACCTCTTTATAAAAAACACAACCACAAATAAAGCAACAACTAAACACTTCAAACAAACAACTTAAAAAACTAGCCTGCTTGCTCTTACATCAATAAAGAGCAACCTCATGACGACATTAACTATTTTCTTTTGTGGCACCGGTTCCACCCAATTCGACACGACCAACAACAACTACTGGAACGGCGAACTGGTGTCCACCCTCGCCTCGCACCATGCCGGTCGCGAATTTGCCGAATGGATCGTGGTGGATGGCCCCGGCACCAGCAACCTGCAGGCCGACGAGCTGTTCACCAAATCGGCCGACTACGGGCTCAGCGGCACGCTGTTCGGCAAAGGCTGGGAGGAGAACGTGCTGCACGCAATGAACATCATCAAAGGCAAGTGCGACTGGCAGCGCGAGCAACTGACCGAGACGGAATACAACCGCCTCAAAGCTGCCGGCATTCCCATTGAAGATGTAAAAGTCGAAGGTTCCTGGTTCTGGCGTAAATACAACTACGGCGAGCGCAGCATCACCCAACAACAGTTACAGGAACAGATCATTAAAACGTTCCGCAAGGACGGTATTCTTCCAACTAAAGTGAATCTGGTTGGTTGGAGTCGCGGCGGTATCAGCTGCCACATGCTGGCCAACGCCATGTACAACGACAGTGCTCTCAAGAACATCCCGGTGAATATATTCGCCATTGACCCGGTACCCGGTATCGGCAACTTCCAGGAACACCGGGTCAAACTCAATGCCAACGTCAAAGAGTACGTCGGCTTCTACGCTCGTGATGAACGCTCGAAAGGCTTCAGTTGCGTCATCCCGCAAACTGCCACCGGCACCCGGACCCATATTTTCCCGATCCCCGGCCGCCATGCCACCCTGGTCGGCAACGCCTCCGCCGACGGCGTCGCTGGCCCGAAAGTACTCGCCGAACCCGGCCAGTTCGTGCGCCACTTCGCCGAAACCTGCCTCAAGCGCTGGGGCACACCACTGACCAAAACCATGAATCTGACCGACGCCGACCTGAAGCAATGCGGCGATGCAATGGTCAGGGACGCCGCGAAATACAAAGCCATGGAAAAGTCCTCCTACACCTGGTTCACCGAACTGGACCAGGGCGAGCGCTACGTGTCGCTGGGCAGCAAAGGCGTGCCGTTCTCGTCGGTGAAGGGCGCGATCTATGCACCGGATACCGGGCTGACCACCAGCGTGCTGGATCTGGCGGCGTATCGGCCTATTCGTTGAGGGAGGTGGGGGGTGATCGACGAGAGCGCGAAAAATCCTACGGTATTTGCCTATTGGAAGTTCGTCCCGTTCCTACAAATACAGACACCTTGTCGCCTATCGCCACCCGCTAGCTCACACCTATAGTCGTGACTGTCGCTGCCAAATCAGCGGCTCGGGCTTGGTCACCCGGTGGGATACATACATGCGTCCGTTGTATGCTGCCGGCAGTTCAAATGTCTGCACGCTTAATGGTGGCTGTGTTTGGGACGCCTTCGAGCGTGCCGGACTTGTGTGTTCCTTCGGTTGACCAACCCGAACACAGTTCGCCTCCCATCGCTTGGTCACGGTGGGATGACTCCTCACGACATTTGGAATACACACTATGAAAGTATGGAACCCGCTCCCCCCTGATCGCTACCGCTCACTCGAATCCAATCTCACCGACACCAAGCCCCTGATCATCGACACAGAAGCCAACCCGCAAGACATCCTCGAATGCGCCGTCCAGCGCCTGCGCGCCTCCAGCGACCTGCTCAAAACCCTCTACTGCCTCAGTTTCAAACAGGCCGATGTCGAAGACATCCCCCACATCACCCACGCCCTGTATCTGCTGACGCAGGATGGCTGTGACCTGCTGCAGGTCGCGCAGCAGCAGATGCTCGGCTGGAAAGCACCAGCCTGACGCTGACAGTGTTCGGATCGCTCTCACGCCTGACCTGAGAGCGATCAATAAAACGTGATCAAACATCGGAGTAACCATGAGCAAGTTTTTTGATGAACTGATGGAAAGCGTTCAGGAAATGGACGAGATCCTGCGTAGCGAGCAGAGAGCGTCCTACAAATCGGAGGTTGGTAAGCAGGCTGAAAAAAGCTCTAAATTTTCAGATGGGCAACGCTCGTGCAAGCATCGAAAATCCCAACCAATCAGCCCATACGATTGCGCTACACTGTGGTTCTGCACCAAGAGGCCCATGCCATGAGCAAATTGACGTTTCAGCAAAAGCAGGCTTATTACGACAAGGTACGTCGGTCTAACTACTTGGCCAGCCTGCGTCTAGAAGGGTTCGATACCAGTCGTAGCGATGCAGAAAGACCACTTCCATCACGGGAATCAGTCATCGAAAAATATCGTCAGAACTCACGCTAATGGTGGACAAGTACGGGGTCGGGCAAGACCCCTACTGCTACTCTGGAAGTGATGTCCTGCGTAACTTGCTCAATATTCGCTGTGAAGAAGAACTGCAGAAAGCAGAGCGAGAGCTATCAGAGATCGCTGTAAGTCGATTTCGTCTTCTTCCCCCTCCCTATGATCTAACCATCTTGCAACATGCCCATAAAACCCTATTTTGCGATGTCTACGACTGGGCTGGGCAACTGCGAACTGTCAACATTCAGAAGGGGAATACCTTTTTCTGCACCGCAGAAAGAATTCTCCCAGAGGCAGAGAAAATATTTCACGCCATGGAGAGTGCTGCATGGTTTGTGGGATTGAGTAAAGAGGAACTCGTCATGGCTATCGCCGAAGCCTATGGCGACTTAAATATCATTCATCCTTTTCGCGAAGGCAATGGTCGCGCCCAGCGCATCCTTTTTGAGCAGATCATCATCAATGCCGGCTTCACTGTTGATTGGTGGCTGGTCAAGGAAGACGCTTGGATTCCAGCAAACGTTGATGCCGTTACATGCGATTATCGTGGACTTGAAGATATCTTCGAGAGCTGTATTGGCGGGCCACTCGTACCCTAAGTGGCATTATTCTGGCCGTGTACCCCTATCCTGCGGGAATAATGGCAGTTGAACTGCTAACCTTTCGCCCACAAAAAAGCCGCCCCTAAAGGCGGCTTTTTCATTCACCACAAACCAATCTTACAACTTCGGACCCGCCGCCTTGATCGCGTCGCTCACTTCGAACTTTTTGAAGTTCTCGATGAACAGACCGGCCAGAGCCTTGGCAGCCTCGTCGTACGCGGCTTTGTCAGCCCAGGTGTTGCGTGGGTTGAGCAGGTTGGTTTCAACACCCGGTACGGCCAGTGGCACGTCGAGGTTGATGGTGTCCAGGTGTTCGGTGGCGGCACCGATCAGCGCGCCGCTCTGGATCGCTGCGATCACGGCGCGGGTGGTCGGGATGTTGAAGCGTTTGCCGACGCCGTAGCCACCGCCGGTCCAGCCGGTGTTGACCAGGTAGACCTTGGAGCCGAAACCGCGGATGCGCTTGATCAGCAGCTCAGCGTATTCGCCAGCCGGACGCGGGAAGAACGGTGCGCCGAAGCAGGTGGAGAAGGTCGACTTGATGCCGCTGCCCGAACCCATTTCAGTCGAGCCCACCAGCGCGGTGTAGCCGGACAGGAAGTGGTAGGCCGCTTGTTCTTCGTTGAGGATCGACACTGGCGGCAGTACGCCGGTCAGGTCGCAGGTCAGGAAGATCACAGCGTTTGGCTCGCCGCCCAGGTTCTTCTCGGAACGCTTGGCAACGTGCTCCAGCGGGTAGGCCGCGCGGCTGTTCTGGGTCAGGCTGACATCGGCGTAGTCGGCGTGCTTGGCGTCGTCGATGACAACGTTTTCCAGGACGGCGCCGTGCTTGATGGCTTTCCAGATGACCGGCTCGTTCTTCTCGGACAGGTCGATGCACTTGGCATAGCAACCGCCTTCGATGTTGAAGACAACGCCTTCGCCCCAGGCGTGTTCGTCGTCACCGATCAGGTAACGGCTTTCGTCGGCCGACAGAGTGGTTTTACCAGTGCCCGACAGACCGAAGAACAGGGTCACGTCGCCTTCTTCACCGATGTTGGCAGCGCAGTGCATTGGCAGCACGTCAGCGGCCGGCAGCAGGAAGTTCTGCACGGAGAACATGGCTTTCTTCATTTCACCGGCGTAACGCATGCCGGCGATCAGCACTTTTTTCTGGGCGAAGTTGATGATCACGCAACCGTCGGAGTTGGTGCCGTCACGCTCAGGCACGCACTCGAAGTTAGCCACGTTCAGCACTTGCCACTCTTCACGACCGGCCGGGTTGTACTGGGCCGGGTTGATGAACAGGCAACGACCGAACAGGTTCTGCCAGGCAGTCTGGGTGGTCATTTTCACGGCCAGGTAGTGATCTTCAGCCGCACCTACATGCACGTGGGAAACAAAGTGCTCTTGCGCGTTGTTGAACGCCTCGACACGAGCCCACAGCGCGTCGAACTTGTCGGCCGGGAACTTGCGGTTGATCGGGCCCCAGGCGATGGCGGCCTGGGTGGAAGGCTCTTCAACGATGAAACGATCGACTGGCGAACGGCCGGTGCGATGACCGGTGCGAACGACCAGAGCGCCGGTATCGGCAAGCTCGCCCTCACCGCGTTGCAGGGCTTCTTTAACCAGATCATCAACACTCAGATCGGTGTACACGGCGTTATTGGCTTGCGTCATGAGGTTCCCCGTCGGCCAGTGGCCGAGTGTGCTCCAAACGTTTTGTAGTAGAAAGTCGTGCACTACTACCGCGAAAAAAGTGGGCCGGATTATGCCAGAAAAGCCCAAAAAGAGTAGGGTCCTCCCGTCGTAACGGCGAAATTCCGTCGTTACGCAGTGAATTTACCTGCGCTGAACCGTTTTAGTGCCGGGTATCTGACGGCGTGTCGACGCCCGCGCCAGCGAACAATTGAGCAATATCGGCCGCATCGAACAGGTACCGCTGGTTGCAGAACTGGCAATCGATCTCGACTTCGCCACCGCGTTCGGCCACCAGTGCCTGCGCATCTTCCAGTCCCAGACTGACCAGCGCATTGCCCGAGCGTTCCCGAGAGCAGCTGCAACGGAAGCGCAGGTTCTGCACATCGAACAGGCGCACTTGCTCTTCGTGGTAGAGGCGATGCAGGACGGTTTCGTTGTCCAGGCTCAGCAATTCATCGGCGGTCAGGGTGCTGGCCAGTGCGGTGATGTGCTGCCAGCTGGCGGCGCGCTCTTCTTCGTCTTTCAGACGGTCGGCCGGCAGTTGCTGCAGCAGCATGCCGCGGGCACGACGGCCGTCGGCGAACAGCTTGAAGCGCGTGCCGACCTGTTGCGACATGACGAAATAATTGGTGAAGCATTCCGACAGGGTTTCACCATCAAGGTCGACGATGCCCTGATAACGCTGGCCGATCGTCGGGTCGACAGTCAGGGTCAGGTCACCGCCCGGCATCAGGTCGGCAAGGGTCGCATCCGCAGCGATCTGCTCGGCGTTGTAACGCGCCAGACCACGGATCTCGCGCTCGCTGGAGCATTCGATCATCAGCAGCGGAATCGGGCCTTCGGAGCGCGCCTGCAGAATCAGCAGGCCATCGAATTTCAGGGTGCCCACCAGCAACGAGGCGGCCGCCATCAGTTCGCCCAGCAACTGCGCGACCGGCTCCGGGTACGGGTGCTTGGCGAGGACTTCGGCGTAGCTGCGCTCCAGCGCCACCAGTTCGCCGCGAGTGTCGCTGTCATCGAAGATGAAGCGTTGGGTGTAATCGGTATCCGGGAGATCGGTCATAGGTCTGGGTATCTGAATGAGATGACAAAATGGTTACAAAACGTGAAAATTTGCGCTTCCTGGCACCCATTTTGGTGCCAAATGTTCTGCCACGGGAGGCATTTTATGAACAATCCGGGTTTGTTCCAATCAAGGTGGAACCTCGGCCGGCTGGTTCTGTGTAACGTAGTGCCATTGGCGCTACTGGCTTTCTGGTTATGGCCTACGGGTCAGATGCTGTGTGTGATTTTCGACGAGTGGCTGTTCCGCTCACTCAATGCACCACTGGCCAGCAACCCCATATGGCTCCACATCTGGGCAATTGCAAGTCTGCGCCCGTTCGACATCGTTGTCGGGCTGATCCTGCTGACGCTGCTGATCAAGGGCGACTGGGTGTTCAAGGCCATTGACGTACGTCGCGCGTTCTTTGGTTTTTTCTCGATTCTGCTGCTGATGGTGGTCATCCGCGCGCTGTTTTCCAAATTCGCCGATTCCATGGACTGGCAGCACAGCAGTCCGTCGATGGTGCTTGAGGGTGCGGTGCACCTCAGTGACTACTTTCCACATCTGGAAAAAGCCTGGGAGCTGAAGGATCGCTCCAGCCAGAGCTTCCCCGGTGACCACGCTTCGGTGCTGCTGATCTGGGCGCTGTTCATGGGCGTGTTCAGTCGCACGGCCGGCCAGTTCCTGACGGTGTGGGGCCTGACGCTGCTGTTCATGCTGCCGCGTCTGGTGGCCGGCGCGCATTGGGGCCAGGACGATTACATCGGCGGAATGCTGCTGGCGGTATGGGCGTTGGGCTGGGGTTACTACACGCCGTTTGCCTATCACGCGGCGAATTTCTGGATGAAGGTAACCGCGCCGATTTTCGCGCTGCTGGGCAAGCTGCCGGTGGTTTCGCGGATGAGTGTGGTGTCCGCTACAAACTGACAGTTATGTGCAATACCTGTGGCGAGGCAGCTTGCTCCCTCGCCACAATGGTGTTCGACGCAAACTAGTTGTCGTTACTGCTACCACGAAATTTAAACAGATCCCGCCGCTGCTTCTTGCTCGGCTTGCCGTCGGTGCTCACGCTCAACGCCCCGGCCTTGCGCATCGCCGCAGCCGCTTCACGCTTGGCAACACTGGCCTCGGTCTCGGTATACAGCGCCTGCGCCTCGGGTGCGCCGCGACGCACGATCGACAAGGCTTCAACCTTCACCGTACGTTCTTCAAAACCGGTGCGAATCTGGAATTCGTCGCCAATGCGTGGCTCTTTGCCAGGCTTGCAGCGCTCCCCTCGGCAATGCACCTTGCCACTCTCGATGGCGGCTTTGGCCAAGGCTCGGGTTTTATAAAAACGCGCCGCCCACAACCATTTATCGAGACGGACCTTGTCGTCCTCTTCGCTTTTTTGTGCCATGGAATTTCCTCATTCTGAAATATTGATGAACTGTACTACCGTTTCTGTCGTGCCATGAATTACGCCGTCCCGGATTACAATGCGCACCACCCGACGCCTGCTGTTGGCGTCGGCGATCCGGGCCGTAGATATCTGTCGCCTTTTAACCATTATTCTGCGTGAATACCGCGAATTCGGCCGTACGCGGTCCGAGCGGTTTCTGCCGGTTGAGTACCTTTGAAGACATTTGACCATTTGACCGTTGTCGGTCTGCGCGAGTGGGTGGCGCTCCCGGATCTGGGAGTCGCCGGCCTGCGGGCGAAAATCGACACCGGCGCCAGCACCTCCAGTCTGCACGCCACCGACATCGAGCCGTTCGAACGCGACGGCGAGAAGTGGGTGCGCTTCACCGCGCACCTGGGCACGGTCGTGCAATTGCGTCACCGGCGCTGCGAAGCACCGCTGGTCACGCGCAAAACCATTAAAAGCTCCAACGGCCAGGCCCAGGTGCGCTACGTGATCAGCACCACCCTGGCCCTTGGTGATCGGGTGTGGGCCGTCGAGTTCACCCTCGCCTGCCGCAAGTCCATGCGCTATCGCCTGTTGCTCGGTTCCAAAGCCTTGATCGACGGCCAGCTGGTGGTCAATCCGGGCATCAAATATGTACAAGACAAGCCGGTGTTCCCGGTATCTACCTCCTCCACAGGTGTTGCATGAAGATCGCTGTGCTGTCGCGGAATCCGCGTCTGTATTCCACCCGTCGTCTGGTCGAAGCCGGCACCGAACGCGGGCATGAAATGGTCGTGATCGACACCTTGCGCGCCTACATGAACATCGCCAGCCACAAGCCGCAGATCCACTACCGCGGCAAACCGCTGGAAGGCTTCGACGCGGTGATCCCGCGGATCGGCGCGTCGGTGACGTTCTATGGCTGCGCGGTGTTGCGCCAGTTTGAAATGATGGGGGTGTTTCCGCTCAACGAATCGGTGGCCATCGCCCGCTCGCGGGACAAATTGCGTTCGTTGCAACTGCTGTCGCGTCGCGGCATAGGCCTGCCGGTAACTGGATTCGCCCACTCGCCGGACGACATTCCCGACCTGATCGACATGGTCAACGGCGCGCCATTGGTGATCAAGGTGCTGGAAGGCACCCAGGGCATCGGCGTGGTGCTGTGCGAAACAGCGACGGCAGCGGAGTCGGTGATCGAGGCGTTCATGGGCCTGAAGCAGAACATCATGGTCCAGGAATACATCAAGGAGGCCGGCGGCGCGGACATCCGCTGCTTCGTGGTCGGCGACAAGGTGATCGCGGCGATGAAGCGTCAGGCCAAACCGGGTGAGTTCCGCTCCAACCTGCACCGCGGCGGCAGCGCCAGTCTGATCAAGATCACCCCGGAAGAACGCATGACCGCGTTGCGTGCGGCCAAAGTCATGGGCCTGGCAGTGGCGGGTGTGGATATCCTGCGTTCCAATCACGGGCCGCTGGTGATGGAAGTGAACTCGTCACCGGGCCTGGAAGGGATCGAGACCACCACCGGCAAGAACGTGGCGGGGATCATCATCGAGCACCTTGAGAAGAATGGCGGGCCGAATATGACCCGTACCAAAGGCAAGGGCTAAAGCCAGCTTCAAGCGGCAAGCCCCAAGCGACAAGTAAAGTCGCTCTTGCTTGCCGCTTGTAGCTTGTAGCTTGTAGCTTGTAGCTTGTAGCTGCTTCTATACCGCATCCCGAGGAAGCATCAACCCCAACGGCAACCTTACCCGCGCCTCCAGCCCGCCCCCGGACCGGTTGCGCAGCTCGACATTGCCGCCATGCATCGACGCAATCCGCTTCACGATCGCCAACCCCAACCCGGTACCCTTGCCGCCCCGCGCGCGGTCGCCACGGGTGAACGGGTTGAAGATCGCCTCAAGCTCCGACGGATCGATCCCCGCGCCACGGTCCATCACACTCAGCACCACATACGGCGCGCTGGTGTCACCGGACACATAGGCCGCGACCTCGACACCACTGCCAGCATGGTTCAGGGCGTTGCCGATCAGGTTATTGAGCAGACGCTTCATCGACACCCGACGCAGCGGGAACGGCTGGATCGGTTCCAGACGCAGACGTACTTTCTCTTCATTCTGGTTGTACGGCGCTGCCACCTCACGCACCAGATCGCTCAGGTCCACCTCTTCTACCGACTCGTCGCGACCATCACGAATGAACGCGAGGAACTGGTCGAGAATCGCGTCCATGTCTTCGATGTCGCGCACCATGTCGTCAGTCAGGTCATTGCGATCGCCCATCAGCTCCAGTGACAGCCGTAAGCGGGTCAGCGGCGTGCGCAAGTCGTGGGACACCCCTGCCAGCATCAGCTCGCGCTCGCGACCGGCCTGCTCAACGTCTTCGGCCATCTGGTTGAAGGCGCGATACACCTCGGTCATCTCACTCGGTGTGTCACTGATCGGCAGACGAACGCTGCGGCCCTGGCCGAGTTGCCGTGCGGCATACACCAGACGCTTCAATGGTTGGTTGAGCTGACTGACGAAAATCCATGCCGACGCGGTCGACAGCAAACCGATCGCCAGGAACCAGCCAAGCACGTTCCAGATTTTCTGCCCGCGCAGCGGATGCGGATACAACGGCACTTTCAGCCAGCCATCACCGAGGCTCGGTGCGCGCACCCACAACGCCGGTGGCGAATGCATGCGCAAACGCACTTCGGTGTCGGCACCCAGCTCCGCCTGCATCTGGCGCTGATAGATTTCACTGTACGGCCAGTGCTGCTCGCCTTCCGGCACACCGGCGCCGACCACCCGGATCAGGGTTGCAGCATCAGCAATCTTTGCACGGTTTTCCTCATCGGCGGCCCAATAGGCGCGCAACGTCAGAGCGACGCCGTGGCTGTATTGGCGATCCACCAGCACGTCCTCGTTCATCAACAGATAAACCAGGGTCAGCGCCTTGGAAAACAGCACGACGATGAGCACCAGCCAAAGGGTGCGGGAGAAAAAACTTTGGGGGAACCAGACGGGGGTTTTCATCGCTAACCGTTACACACTTGCAGGAGCGAGCCATGCTCGCATATTGCGGATCGCGAGTCTGTGGACACGGTCAATCGACCACCCTGCAGACCCGCTCCTACAAATCACCGATCACTTGGTGGCGGTGCCATCCGGTACGAACACGTAGCCCACGCCCCAGACAGTCTGGATGTAGCGTGGTTTGGACGGGTCGGGTTCGATCATCCGGCGCAGACGGGAAATCTGCACGTCGATGGAACGCTCCAGGGCATCCCACTCGCGGCCACGGGCCAGGTTCATCAGTTTGTCGCGGGTGAGCGGCTGACGCGCGTTCATCACCAGGGCCTTGAGTACCGCAAACTCACCAGTGGTGAGCATGTGCACTTCGTCGCCACGCTTCAATTCGCGGGTCGCCAGCGACAATACGTAATCACCGAAGGTGACATTTTCGTCTTCGCTGCCCGGCGCACCCGGCACCGGCGCGGCCTGACGACGCAGTACTGCCTTGACCCGAGCCATCAGCTCGTCCGGGTTGAACGGTTTGGCCAAGTAATCGTCGGCGCCCAGTTCCAGGCCCTTGATACGGCTCATCTCATCGCCCTTGGCGGTGAGCATGATGATCGGAATCTGGTTGTTCGCGGCACGCAGACGGCGGCACGCGGTCAGACCGTCTTCGCCCGGCAGCATCAGGTCGAGAACGACCAGGTTGAACACTTCACGCGACAGCAGACGATCCATCTGCTCGGTGTTCGGTACGGTGCGGGCACGGTAGCCCTTGCTGACGAAAAAACGTTCCAGCAGGCTGCTCAGACCCGGATCGTCGTCAACAATAAGAATTTTTTCGCCTTCAGCATTATTTACAGTGCTGCTCATTGGATGCTCCTTTTAGCTCGGCGCGCATTATGGCGTAGCTGCCGTTATACGCACCGTGTGCATTGTTAGCAGATTTTTCCTTCACTGCCAGAAAACCGGGGTTTATGCCTACAGACTGCTACACCCCCGAATGACAGAACGCTGGTTATAATGCGCGGCGTTTTGTGCCAGGCAACGTCTGAATCGTTACCGCAGGTGGCCGCGATTTTTTCCGGGCCTGCGCAGTAATTGTTCGATTTCACGGGTCAATGGGGAGCCTTTTGACCCAGGCAGCGGCAATTTTCTAGCCGCTCAACCAGACTCCGGGCCTTTATTTCCGTGCCTGCGAGCCTGCTTTCACAATATGTCAGGTGGTTTTATGGACAGCATCAACAGCCGCATCGCCGAGGAACTCGGCGTACGCCCGCAACAGGTCGAAGCGGCCGTCGCGCTACTCGATGAAGGCTCTACCGTTCCCTTCATCGCCCGTTACCGGAAAGAAGTCACCGGCAGCCTCGATGACACCCAACTGCGTCATCTGGAAGAGCGTCTGCGCTACCTGCGAGAACTCGACGAACGGCGCATCAGCATCCTCGCCAGCATCGAAGAGCAAGGCAAACTCACCCCAGCCCTTGAGCGCGACATCAAGCTCGCCGACACCAAGACCCGCCTCGAAGACTTGTACCTGCCGTACAAGCAGAAGCGCCGCACCAAGGGCCAGATCGCCCTGGAAGCCGGCCTCGGCGAGCTGGCAGACGGCCTGTTCAACGACCCGAACCTGACCCCGGAAGCCGAAGCCGCACGTTTCGTCGACGCCGAAAAAGGCGTGGCCGATGTGAAGGCTGCGCTCGAAGGCGCCAAGTACATCCTGATGGAGCGCTTCGCCGAAGACGCCAGCCTGCTGGAAAAGCTGCGTAACTTCCTCAAGCAGGAAGCGACCATCAGCGCCCGCGTCATCGCCGGCAAGGAAGAAGAAGGCGCCAAGTTCCGCGACTACTTCGAACACGACGAACCGCTGAAAAGCATGCCGTCGCACCGCGCGCTCGCCATTTTCCGTGGTCGCAACGAAGGCATCCTCAGCTCTGCGCTGAAAGTCGGCGACGAACTGCCGGGCACCATGCACCCGTGCGAGGGCATGATCGGCCAGCAATTCGGCATCCAGAACCAGAACCGCCCGGCCGACAAATGGCTCGGTGAAGTGGTGCGCTGGACGTGGAAGGTCAAGCTCTACACCCACCTGGAAACCGACCTGCTCGGCGAGCTGCGCGACGGCGCCGAAACCGAGGCGATCAACGTTTTCGCCCACAACCTGCACGACCTGCTGTTGGCCGCTCCGGCCGGCCCACGCGCGACCCTGGGCCTCGACCCGGGCCTGCGTACCGGCTGCAAGGTCGCGGTGGTGGATTCCACCGGCAAACTGCTGGATCACGCCACGGTTTACCCGCACGTGCCGCACAACAAGTGGGATCAGACCATCGCGATCCTGGCCGCCCTGTGCGCCAAGCACTCGGTTGACCTGATCGCGATCGGCAACGGCACCGCCAGCCGCGAAACCGACAAACTGGCGATCGAGCTGATCAAAAAATATCCAGCGATGAAGATGACCAAGGTCATGGTGTCCGAGGCGGGCGCATCGGTGTACTCGGCGTCGGAACTGGCGGCCAAGGAATTCCCGGATCTGGACGTGTCGATCCGTGGCGCGGTATCGATTGCCCGCCGCCTGCAGGATCCACTGGCGGAGTTGGTGAAGATCGATCCGAAATCCATTGGCGTCGGCCAGTACCAGCACGACGTGTCGCAGCTGAAACTGGCGCGCGGTCTGGATGCGGTGGTCGAAGACTGTGTGAACGCCGTCGGCGTCGATGTGAACACCGCTTCGGTGGCATTGCTGGCGCGGATCTCCGGCCTCAACGCGACCCTGGCGCAGAACATCGTCGCCCACCGTGACGAACACGGCGCGTTCAAAACCCGTGCGGCGCTGAAGAAAGTCGCGCGTCTGGGTGAAAAAACCTTCGAACAGGCGGCAGGCTTCCTGCGCGTGATGAACGGCGACAACCCGCTGGATTCCTCGGCCGTTCACCCGGAAGCCTATCCGCTGGTGCAGCGCATTGCCGCTGAAACCGACCGCGACATTCGCTCGCTGATCGGCGATGCCGCGTTCCTCAAGCGCCTGGATCCGAAGAAATTCACCGACGAGACCTTCGGTCTGCCAACCGTCACTGACATCCTGCAAGAATTGGAAAAACCGGGCCGCGACCCGCGTCCAGAGTTCAAGACCGCCGAGTTTCAGGAAGGCGTCGAAGACCTCAAAGACCTGCAACTGGGGATGATCCTCGAAGGTGTCGTCACCAACGTGACCGCGTTCGGTGCATTCGTCGACATCGGCGTGCATCAGGACGGTCTGGTGCACATCTCGGCGCTGTCGGAGAAGTTCATCAAGGACCCACGCGAAGCGGTGAAGGCCGGTGACGTGGTGAAAGTGAAGGTCATGGAAGTCGACATCCCGCGCAAACGCGTTGGCCTGTCGATGCGCATGAGCGACACCCCGGGCGAGAAAATCGACGGTGCCCGTGGCTCACGTCCGGGCTCGGCACCGCGCCAGTCTTCGGGCAACGCGCCGCGCAAGGAAACGGCTACCACAGCGCCGGTGAACAACGCCATGGCTTCGCTGTTCGCCAACGCCAAGCAGTTGAAGAAACGTTGATGGAAATTCCGGCCGGGCTCGTCGAGAGCGCGTTTTTCAAGCTGTTGGGCTGCCGCCTGCACAGCCTGGAAACCGGGGTGGCGCAAGTCGCCCTGGTGCTGGAACCCGAACTGCGCAACCGTGGCGGCAAGTTGCACGGTGGCGCGCTGTTCAGTCTGGTCGACATCGCCATGGGGCTGGCCTGTTCCAGCACTCACGGCTTCGATCAGCAGAGCGCGACCATCGAGTGCAAGATCAACTATATCCGCGCCGTCTCCGACGGCGAGGTCATGTGCACGGCCCGGGTGATCCACCCAGGCCGCCGCACGCTGGTGGTCGAGGCCGACGTGATGCAGGGCGACAAACTGGTCGCAAAAGCGCAAGGCACGTTCGCTGTGCTGTAGCTTGTCGTCATCAATTTGAGTTAATTTCGGCGCAACGAACCTTGTGGGGAGCACCTGTGGGGAGGGGGCTCGCCCCCGTTTGAGTGCTTGGCACTCACAAAAATTTTGGAAACTCAGAGATTTTGGGGTTGCTTCGCAACCCAACGGGGGCAAGCCCCCTCGCCACAGATGCTCCCACAGGGATTGTGCAGTTCTTGACCGACCGGCAAATGGCCTGCCGCTAAAAACCAGGCGAAAACGCCAGTTTCAACTTCACCCTTGTAGACCGTCCTGCCCACCCCCATATTGGGGCGACTGACGCGTGAAGGAATCCAAATTGAGCGAACTTCTCAACCGCCGCCTGGCTCTGCTCGGCGAGCGCGCCAACCTCTCTCTGCTCGAACAGTGCCTCCACGGTATCGAACGTGAATGCCTGCGCGTGACCAGCGAAGGTCGACTGGCGCAAACGCCGCACCCGGAAGCCTTGGGTTCCGCGCTGACCAATGAACAGATCACCACCGACTATTCCGAGTCGCTGCTGGAATTCATCACGCCCGCCCTGCCCGACCCGGCTGACACCCTGGCGAGCCTGGACAAGATTCATCGCTTCGCCTACAGCAAGCTCGGCAACGAGTACCTGTGGAGTCCATCGATGCCGTGCCCGTTGCCGGCCGAGGAAGACATCCCGATCGCCTATTACGGCACCTCCAACATCGGTCAGCTCAAGTACGTCTACCGCAAGGGCCTGGCCCTGCGTTACGGCAAGACCATGCAGTGCATCGCCGGGATTCACTACAACTTTTCCCTGCCGGAAAAGCTCTGGCCACTGCTGCGCGAAGCCGAGGGTTTCGTCGGCACCGACCGTGATTTCCAGTCGTCGTCCTACATCGCGCTGATCCGCAACTTCCGCCGCTACAGCTGGTTGCTGATGTACCTGTTCGGCGCCTCGCCGGCACTGGACGCCGGCTTCCTGCGCGGCCGTTCGCACCAGTTGGAACAGCTGGATCCGGACACCCTGTACCTGCCGTACGCCACCAGCCTGCGCATGAGCGACCTCGGTTACCAGAGCAACGCCCAGGCCGGTCTGACGCCGTGCTACAACGATCTGGCGAGCTACACCGACAGCCTGCGCACAGCCGTGGCCACGCCGTATGCGCCGTACGTTGAAGTCGGCACGCACAAGGATGGCGAATGGGTTCAGTTGAACACCAACATCCTGCAGATCGAAAACGAGTACTACTCCAACATCCGCCCGAAACGCGTGACCTACACCGGCGAGCGGCCGATCCAAGCGCTGATGGCCCGTGGCATCCAGTACGTCGAAGTGCGCTGCCTGGACATCAACCCGTTCTTGCCGATGGGTATCGACGTCACCGAGTCGCGCTTCCTCGACGCGTTCCTGCTGTATTGCGCGCTGAACGACAGTCCGCTGCTGACCAATACCACGTGCGGCAACGCCACTTCGAACTTCCTCAGCGTGGTCAAGGAAGGTCGCCGTCCGGGCCTGCAATTGCAGCGCGACGGTCAGGCGGTCGACCTCAAGGAATGGGCAGGCGAACTGCTGGAAAAAATCGCTCCGCTGGCAGCCCTGCTCGATCAGAGCCATGGCGGCGAGGCGCACAGCAAGGCACTGGACGCACAACTGGCCAAGGTCAGCAACCCGTCCCTGACTCCGTCGGCGCAGGTGCTGGCCGCGATGGCCGAGCACAAGGAAAGCTTCGCGCAATTCTCCCTGCGTCAGAGCCAGGCGCATGCTGAATTCTTCCGCAGTGAGCCGTTGAGCGCCGATGAACAAGCGAAGTTTGAGGCGCTGGCACGTTCGTCGCTGGCACAGCAAGCGGAGCTGGAGCAGAACGAGGTTGGCGATTTCGACGTGTTTGTCGGGTCGTATCAGGCGAGCATTCTGGCGATCAGCAATTAAGCGTTGTCGATAAAAAAGATCGCAGCCTGCGGCAGCTCCTACAGGATCAACATCGATCCCATGCAGGAGCTGCCGCAGGCTGCGATCTTTTGATCCTTTAGATTTTTCCGCTCATAAGCTAAGTCTAAAAAGTTATTTATTTTTAGTTTCTTAGATCATTTAGTCTCCTTTCACGCCGATCGTCGGTCGCCTGATTTGGAGCACTCCCCCATGAAACTGAATTTCCCGCTTCGCCTGCTGGCCGTGGCCTCGCTGGCTGCTGCGAGCTTTCTGGCGCAGGCCGCCGACCTCACCGTCGCTTACCAGACCACCGTTGACCCGGCGAAAGTCGCGCAGGCCGATGGCGCTTACGAGCGAGCCACCAAGGCCGACATCAGCTGGCGCAAGTTCGACAACGGCGCCGACATCATCGCCGCCATCGCCTCCGGTGACGTGCAGATCGGTTACCTCGGTTCCAGCCCGCTGACCGCCGCCATCACCCGCAAGGTCCCGGTGGAAACCTTCCTCATCGCCACCCAGATCGGCGCCGCCGAAGCACTGGTCGCTCGCGACGGTTCCGGCATCAAGACCCCGCAGGATCTGGTCGGCAAGAAAATCGCCGTGCCGTTCGTGTCCACCGGTCACTACAGCCTGCTCGCGGCGCTGAAGCACTGGAACATCGATCCGTCGAAAGTCACCGTACTCAACCTTGCCCCGCCAGCGATTATCGCCGCGTGGAAACGCGGTGACATCGATGCCACTTACGTTTGGGACCCGGCCCTCGGTGTCGCCAAGGAAAACGGCAAGGTGTTGATCACCTCCGGCGAACTGGCCAAATTCGGTGCGCCGACGTTCGATGCGTGGATCGTGCGCAAGGACTTCGCCGAGAAGCACCCGGACATCGTCACAGCGTTCGCCAAGGTCACCCTCGACGCCTACGCCGACTACCGCAAGGATCCAAAAGCCTGGCTCGCCGATCAGTCCCACGTCGACAAACTGGTGAAACTCTCCGGCGCCAAGGCCAGCGACATTCCGCTGTTGCTGCAAGGCAATGTTTACCCGCTGGCGGCTGATCAAGTGATCACCCTCGGCACACCAACCACCAAGGCCATCACCGACACCGCCGCGTTCCTCAAGGAGCAAGGCAAGGTCGAAGCCGTACTGCCGGACTACGCACCGTACGTCAGCGCCAAATACATCACCCACTGATCGGGAGGTAACCGCGATGGCCTTGCTACAGCTGGAGCGCATCAGCGCACAGTATCCCGGCAGCCTGGAACCTGTGCTGGCGGACATTTCCCTGACCCTCGGGCCTCAGCAGTTACTGGTCGCCCTCGGCCCGTCCGGCAGTGGCAAGACCTCGCTGTTGAACCTGATTGCCGGCTTCGTCGAACCCAGCGCCGGGCGCATCACCCTCGACGGCGAGCCGGTCAAAGGTCCGAGCGCCGAACGTGGCGTGGTGTTCCAGGACGACGCTCTGCTGCCCTGGCAGGACGTGCTGGCCAACGTCGCTTTCGGCCTGGAACTGGCCGGCGTCTCCAAGGACAAGCGCGAAAAAATCGCCCGGGAAATGCTCGCGCTGGTCGATCTCACAGGCTTTGAAAATCGCCGTATCTGGCAGCTCTCCGGCGGCCAGAAACAACGCGTCGGCCTGGCCCGCGCCCTCGCCGCCGACCCGCGCGTGCTGCTGATGGACGAACCCTTCGGCGCCCTCGACGCGTTCACTCGCGAACAGATGCAGGAGCTGCTGCTGCAAGTCTGGCAGCGCACCGCCAAACCGGTGTTCCTGATTACCCACGACATCGAAGAAGCGGTGTTCCTCGCCACTGACCTGATTCTGCTGGCGCCGAATCCGGGGCAGATCGTCGAGCGTCTGCACCTGGATTTCGGTCAGCGGTACGCCGCCGGTGAATCGGCTCGGGCGATCAAGTCCGACCCGCGGTTTATCGAAACCCGCGAGCACGTGCTGAGCAAAGTGTTCTCGCAACGCAGCGCCGTTCAGCGGCAGGAGCGCGCATGAGCAGTTACGACGTTTCCGCTCCGGCGGTGAAAACCCCATCGGTGGCGATTCCCGTGCGCCGCAGCCTCAGCACGCGCTGGATCAGCCTGCTGACCTTGTTCGTCTTGCTGGTGATCTGGTGGGCAGTGACCGCCAGCGGTTTGATCGAGCCACTGTTCCTGCCACCACCGTCCGCCGTGCTGCAAAAAGGCTGGTTGCTGGTAACCACCGGCTACATGGATTCGACCTTGTGGCAGCACCTGGGCGCGAGCCTGAGCCGCATTGGCCTGGGCCTCGGTTTCGCGATTCTGACCGCTGTGCCGGTGGGCATTGCCATCGGCGCCAACCGTATCGCCCGTGGTGTGCTCGATCCGCTGATCGAGTTCTACCGGCCGATTCCGCCACTGGCATATCTGCCGCTGATCGTGATCTGGTGCGGCATCGGTGAGTTGTCGAAAGTGCTGCTGATCTACCTGGCGATTTTCGCACCGATTGCCATCGCTACCGCGACTGGCGTGCGCACCGTCGACCCGGCCAAACTGCGTGCTGCACAGTCGCTGGGCGCCACTCGCGCCCAGCTGATCCGCCACGTGATTTTGCCCAGCGCCCTGCCGGACATTCTCACCGGCGTGCGCATTGGTCTGGGGGTTGGCTGGTCGACGCTGGTCGCCGCCGAACTGATCGCCGCCACCAGTGGGTTGGGCTTCATGGTGCAGTCGGCCGCGCAGTTCCTGGTTACCGATGTGGTGGTGCTGGGGATTCTGGTCATCGCCCTGATCGCGTTCGCCATGGAAATGGGCCTGCGCGCCCTGCAGCGCAAACTGGTGCCGTGGCACGGCCAGGCACACTGACAAATTTGATGTGGATCCCCTGTAGGAGTGAGCCTGCTCGCGATTGCGGTGTGTCATTCACCACAGCGTTGACTGTCAGCCTGCAATCGCGAGCAGGCTCACTCCTACAAAAGCTTGAACCCCGAATTCGAAGAGAAAGACCATGAGCAGCCTCAATATCACCCCATTAAGCTCAGCCCTCGGCGCACAGATCAGCGGCGTCGATATCAGCCAGCCGTTGAACCTGGAACAGCGCGACGCCATTGAGCAGGCGCTGCTCAAGTACCAAGTGCTGTTCTTCCGCAACCAGCCGATCGAGCCATCACAACAGGCGCGTTTCGCCGCGTACTTCGGCGACCTGCACATTCACCCGATCTACCCGAACGTGCCGGAGCAGCCGGAAGTGCTGATCCTCGACACCGCCGTCACCGACGTGCGCGACAACGCGATCTGGCACACCGACGTGACCTTCCTGCCAACCCCGGCGATGGGCGCGGTACTCAGCGCCAAGCTGCTGCCGGAGTTCGGTGGCGACACGTTGTGGGCCAGCGGAATCGCTGCGTATGAAGCGCTGTCGGCGCCGCTGAAAACCTTGCTCGAAGGGCTGACCGCGACTCACGACTTCACCCGCTCGTTTCCGCTGGAGCGCTACGGCAATACGCCAGATGCCCTGGCGCAGTGGGAAGAGGCGCGGCGCAAGAATCCGCCGTTGTCGCACCCGGTGATCCGCACCCACCCGGTGAGTGGCCGCCGTTCGTTGTTCGTCAACGAAGGCTTCACCTCGAAGATCAACGAGCTGTCGGAAACCGAGAGCGAGGCGATTCTGAAGTTTCTATTCGCTCACACGACGCGCCCCGAATTCACCCTTCGCTGGCGCTGGCAGAAAGACGACATTGCGTTTTGGGACAACCGCGTGACCCAGCATTACGCGGTGGATGATTACCGCCCGGCTCGACGGGTGATGCAGCGGGCTACGGTGTTGGGGGATGTGCCTTACTTTTAAGATCAAAAGATCGCAGCCTGCGGCAGCTCCTACATTGGAACGCGTTCCTCTGTAAGAGCTGCCGCAGGCTGCGATCTTTTGCTTTACTGATTACTCAGCCGTCGAAGGCTTCTCCCAAAGATTGATCCCACCCTCCTGGGCAAACCGGTCAATCTCCGCCAATTCTTCAGCACTGAAACTCAGGTTGTTCAACGCCCCGACGTTCTCGATGATCTGCTCCGGCCGGCTCGCGCCGATCAGGGCCGAGGTCACCCGCAGATCACGCAGGGTCCAGGCCAATGCCAGTTGCGCCAGGCTCTGGCCACGGCGCTTGGCGATTTCGTTCAACGCGCGCACGTGCGCGATGTTGTCCTCCGACAAGTGCGAAGCCTGCAACGAGCCACCGCCCGGACGATTGACCCGCGCATCCGCCGGCACGCCGTTGAGGTATTTGTCGGTCAGCAAGCCCTGCGCCAGCGGGGTGAAGGCGATGACGCCAGCGCCGAGTTCGTCGGTGGTGTCGAGCAGGTCTTTTTCCACCCAGCGATTGAGCAGGTTGTACGCCGGCTGATGAATCAGCAACGGCACTTTCCACTCTTTGAGCAGCGCGGCGATCTCGCGGGTTTTCACCCCGGAGTACGACGAGATGCCGATGTACAACGCCTTGCCCTGTTGCACGGCGGTGGCGAGGGCGCTGGCGGTTTCTTCCAGCGGGGTGTCCGGGTCGAAGCGGTGCGAATAGAAGATATCCACATAGTCCAGGCCCAGACGCTGCAGGCTCTGATCGAGGCTGGCCAGCACGTATTTACGCGAGCCACCGCCCTGCCCGTAAGGACCAGGCCACATGTCCCAACCAGCCTTGCTGGAGATGATCAGCTCATCACGGTACTGCTTGAAATCTTCACGCAACAGGCGACCGAAATTGATCTCGGCGCTGCCGTACGGCGGGCCGTAGTTGTTGGCGAGGTCGAAGTGGTTGATCCCCAGATCGAACGCGGTGCGCAGCAAGGCGCGCTGGGTGTCGATCGGCGTGCTGTCGCCAAAGTTGTGCCACAGGCCCAGCGACAGCGCGGGCAGCATCAGACCGCTGCGGCCGACGCGGCGGTAAGGGATGGAGTCGTAGCGGTTTTCGGCAGCGGTATAAGTCATCGAATCCTCTCTTGTTTGATTGACAGCAAATTGAGGGTGAATCCCAACCTGTGGCGAGGGAGCTCGCTCCCGCTCGGTTGCGCAGCAAGCGCAAATCCATCCATCGTGAATTGCCTGAATGAATGCGGCTGCAGGTCTTTGGGGCGGCTTCGCAGCCCAGCGGGAGCAAGCTCCCTCGCCACAAAAAGTGATCTACACAAATCTGTTTTGGGGTCGGGCCAGGCCCAGGTTCTGGCGCAAGGTCCGCCCCTCATACTCGGTTCTGAACAGCCCACGCCGCTGCAGTTCCGGAACCACGCCATGGGCAAAGTCTTCCAGCCCGCCCGGCAGGTGCGGCACCAACACGTTGAAACCATCCGCCGCGCCCTGTTCGAACCACTCCTGCAAGCGATCAGCGATCTGCACCGGGGTGCCGATCAGGCTGTAATGCCCGCGTCCGCCGGCAATCTTGCGCCCGAGTTCGGCGAGCGTCAGGTTCTCCCGCCCCGCCAGTTCAGTGAGCAATTTCTGCCGGCTCTGCTGCCCGCTGTCGGTCAGCGGCAACGCCGGCAACGGCCCGTCCAGCGGGTACTTCGACAGGTCGAAGTTGCCCAGCATACGCCCAAGCAAGGCGACGCCAACCTCCGGTTCGACCCATTGCTGAAACGTTTCACATTTTTCCTGTGCTTCGGCTTCCGTTTGCCCGACGACGACAAAAACCCCCGGCATGATTTTCAGCGAATCGGCACTGCGCCCGTACTTGGCCAGACGCCCCTTGAGATCGGCGTAAAACGCCTGTGCGCCGGCCAGCGAGGTCTGCGCGGTGAACACCACCTCAGCGGTTTGCGCTGCCAGTTCACGCCCGGTTTCAGAAGAGCCGGCCTGCACGATCACCGGTTGCCCCTGCGGTGAACGGGCGACGTTCAACGGGCCTTTCACCCGAAAGTGCTCGCCGACGTGATCCAGCACATGCAGCTTCGACGGGTCGTAATACGTGCCGCTGGCCTTGTCGCGAAGAAACGCATCGTCTTCCCAACTGTCCCACAGCCCGGTGACCACCTGATGAAACTCGCGGGCGCGGCTGTAGCGTTCGGCGTGACCGATGTGCTCGTCGCGACCGAAATTCAGCGCTTCGGCGGCATTGTCCGAGGTCACCAGATTCCACCCCGCGCGCCCGCCGGACAGGTGATCGAGTGAAGCGAATTTACGCGCCACATGGTACGGCTCGTTGTAGCTGGTGGTGGCCGTAGCGATCAGACCGATGTGCTCGGTGACCGCGCTGAGGGCCGAGAGCAGGGTCAGCGGTTCGAAGTGATCGGAGCGCGCCATGCGGCTGGCGATGTCCTGGGTCGGCGCGGCAACGCTGTCGGCGACGAACAGCGTGTCGAATTTTGCCGCCTCGGCAATCTGCGCCAGACGCTTGTAGTGGGCGAAATCCAGGCCGGCATTGGCCGGCACCTGCGGGTGACGCCACGCGGCGACGTGGTGCCCGGTGGCCATGAGAAACGCGCCGAGTTTCAACTGTCTGCTCATCTCAGAAATCCTTGCGCAGTTGCACGCCGAAGTAGCGTTCGTCATCCCGTGGCACGGCACGGTAGATGTAGCTGCCGCCGCTGGCGAGCAGGGGCGAATAGGACTTGTCGGCGAGGTTCTTGCCCAGCAGCGCCACGCGCCAGCCGTTGGTGTAATCGGCGAGCGCGACGCTGGCGTTCCAGATGCCGTAGGCGCCTTGTTTGGTGTCGGCGTTCTGGCTGATGTCGTACTGCACTTCGCTCTGCCAGCTGTAGTCGGTGCCCAGTTCGATATCCAGACCGTTGTCCAGTGGAATGCTGTAGTCGGCGCGCACGTAGCTTTTCCAGTCCGGGCTGAACGGCAGCGGCTTGCCATTGACGTTGCACGACGCCGCCGCACCCGCCGGGCAGCTGAATTGATCGATGCGTGCACGGGTGTAAGCCAGTGCCCCGGAGAGCTTGAGTTGCTGGGTCGCTTGCAAGGCGTAATCGAGTTCGACGCCTTCGGTGCTGACGCTGCCGGCGTTGATCAGGCGCGTCACTACTTGCCCGGCAACGGTGTCGAAAAAGTTCGCCTGATAGTTGTCGTAGTCGCTGTGGAACACCGCAAGGTTGGTGGTCAGCCGGTTGTTCCAGCTCGTGGCCTTGATCCCTGCCTCCCAGGTGTTGGAGGTTTCCGGTTTCAGCGCCTCGGTGTCACGCGGCTGCATGTTGAAGAACACGTTGTAGGCCGGGCCTTTGTAGCCGCGCGAATAGGTCAGGTACGTGGTGACGGCATCACTGAGGTCGTACTGCACGCCGAGACGACCGGACCAGCCGTCCTCGTCCACCGAACCGGAACTGCGGGTCGCCGGTTGAATGCCGCTGACCGTGGTCGCCGACGTCGAGACGCGGCGGTGATCGTATTCCAGCTCATCGTGGGTGTAGCGCAGGCCGGCGATGCCACGGAAGGCGGAAGTGAAGTTCAGCGTGGTTTCGCCGAACGCGGCGTAGCTGTCACTGGTGGTGCTGTAATCGGCGACACCACGGTCGGTGCGCGTGGTGGTGGTCAAGGTGCGTTGATACGTCTCGTCGTCCTTGCCGTGCATGTAGAACAGGCCGCCAACGTACTCGATAAATTCGCCTTTCGGCGAGGCCAGACGCAGCTCCTGCGAGTACTGGTCGAAGGCCAGATCGCCCTTGTCGGCAGTGCCGGGGAACGCTGCCGTCACGGTGCCGAGACGGTCGCCGTCCTGATACTGCGTGTTGTCCCAGCCGCGCCATGCGGTAATCGACGTCAGGGTGTAATCGCCCAGTTGCCAGTCGAGCTGGCCGGACAGGCCTTTGTTGGTGTCCTCGACGTGGCTGCGGGTGTCGGTGTTGATGTCGCGGTTATGGCTGCTGGCGTAGACCGGGCTCAGCGCGTTGGCGAATGCCGGGGTCAGCGACTTGCTGACGACGCCGTTGGGGCCGTCGTCATGGGACTGCATGTAGTCGGCGATCAAGGTGAAGGTGACGTCGTCATTTGGGGTGAATTCGAGTTTGCCGCGCACGCCGCGATGGTTGTAGCCGTTGACCTCCTGCCCGTTGTGCTGGTTATCGACGTTGCCGTCGTAAGTGCCGAACAAAGTGCTTATCGAGCCCTTGAGTGTGTCCGGAATCAGGCTGCCGCCGATGCCGAAGCGGGTGCGGCTTTCGTTGCCGCTGTAGTACGACTGGTCGATGTAGCCGTGGGTCTCGTTGGTCGGCGCCTTGCTGGTGATGTTGAGCACGCCGGCCGAGGCGTTTTTGCCGAACAGCGTGCCTTGCGGGCCGCGCAGGACTTCGACGCGCTCCAGATCCAGCAGATCGAGGGTCGATTGACCGGGACGCGCATAGACCACGCCGTCGATCACCGTGGCCACCGTTGGCTCGACGCCTGGAGAGGTAGAAATCGTGCCGACGCCACGCACGAACAACGAGGTGTCCTTGTTCGACGCGCCGGTGCGGAAATTCAGCGACGGCACTTGCTGGACGATGCTCGCCACGCCGTTGCGGTTGTCGCGCTCCAGCTGTTCACCCTCGATCACCGAGACCGCCACCGGGACCTTTTGCAGCGACTCCTCGCGGCGGGTGGCGGTGACTGTCACCGACTTGAGAGTCGGCTCCTGATCGCTGCTGTCAGCGGCCAGCGCATCGGCCAGCGGCAACGCCGCCAGCCCGGTAAAAATCCAGCCAGCGGCGCGAATCGATTGCGCCAGTGTGTGTGTCGCCCCAGGAATGTTGTGCATGTTTGCCCGCTCGAAATTGGCCCTGAACCGCTGCCGTTCTGCGACGACAGCGCCTGAATCGGTGTCTTGGGCATTCGCTCGAGCGAGTAGCAGACAGCGCGCTTTGTTAGCGCTACCATCGCCAGTATTGGCAAGCTGCATATAGAGCGTCCAATACTGAAAAATTACTTTTATATGCGTTTTGGTTTTTAAGAAGGATCGAGACTTGAGCCAGGAAAAGCCCCGCAAACGCCGTGGCGCCGGACGCGTGACCCTGAATGCGGTGGCGCGCCAGGCCGGTGTATCGGCAATCACCGTGTCACGTTATTTCAACCAACCGGAGTCGGTCTCGCCCGAGCGTCGAGAGCGAATTGCGGCAGTAGTCGCCGAGTTGGGTTACGTGCCGAATCTGGTGGCTGGCGGGCTGGCTTCATCGCGGGGCAAAATCGTTGGCATGGTGATCCCGAACATCTCCGGGCCGATCTTTGCCAATACCATTCAGGGCTTCAGTGACACCCTCAGCCGCCACGGTTATCAACTGCTGTTAGCGTCGAGTTACTTCAGCACCGAACAGGAAGAAAACGCCGTGCGGGCGTTTCTCGGCTGGTCGCCGGCAGCGTTGGTGCTGACCAGCCACTTCCATAGTTCGGGCACGGAAAAGATGATCGCCGAGGCGGACATTCCCGTGATCGAAACCTGGGATTACCAGCCGGATCGCGAACCGATGCAGATCGGCTTTTCGCATTACGAGGTCGGCGCGACCGCTGCGCGTTATCTGCATGATAAAGGCTATCGACGCATTGCCTTCGTCCAGAATAGCGCCCCCGGCGACCTCAGTGCACTGGAACGCCGCGACGGTTACGCCGCCACCGTGCGCGAGTTCGGACTTGAACCCTGGGTGTTCGCCCCCGACGCCGACCGCGCGCCGTTCGAGGCCGGCAAGCAAGCGATGGAGGCGCTGATGAACGCCTCTCCCCGCCCCGAGGCAATCATCTTCGCCAACGACAACCTCGCCGCCGGCGGCCTGCTCGCCGGGCAACGCGCCGGCCTGAAGATCCCCGAAGACTGCGCCGTCCTCGGCTTCGGCGATTATCCTTTCGCCGAGATGCTGTTGCCGAGCCTGAGCACGATCAAACCGCCGGCACTGGAGATAGGCGTGCTGGCGGCAACGCGAGTATTGGAAAGCCTTGGGGTATTACCGAGCGATGAGGTGCAGCGGCTGAATTTACTGCAGTGCCAAGTCATCGAACGCGAGAGCACCTGACGAAGATGACGGGGGCTGGATTGGCTATGCTCTAGTTAACACCGAGGTGGCCCTGTCGCGAGCAGGCTCACTCCTACAAGGAATGCGGTTGGCCACAGGATTTGTGCGCAACCGCGTTCACTGTAGGAGTGAGCCTGCTCGCGATAGAGGTCTATCAGGCGATATCCATCTACTAGGCAGAACTCGCCATGCACACCGCCATCATCATCTTCTTCGGCCTGGTCCTGCTCGCCCTGATGCTGTACATCGGCGAGCGTATCGGCTTCAGTCGGCAGACCCTGGCCTACAGCTTCGCCGCGCTGTGGCTGGCGTTGACGGTGATCAATGGCGCGGTGGGCGTGGTGCATGCCGGGCAGCCGCTGGGGTCGGAAATCGCGGTGGGCAGTGCGGTGTTCGGAGTGCCGATGGCGGCGCTGGTGTTGTTCATGGTGCTGAGCGCCGAGTCGTAAAACGTCCCGACGCCCAGCGGCCGATCAACGCACCAGATGCAGGAACTGCATGTGGCGTTCGTACTGGTCGAGGATGTCGTTGATGATCTGTTCCTTGGTGTAACCCACCAGATCGTAGTCCTGACTGCCCTCGCTCAAGTGCACTTCAGCGCGGTAGTAGCGGCGATTATTGAGTTGCTTGGAACCCATGCCACCGCGCGCAAACGACGGCGTGAAGTAGCCACGCATCTGCACCTGGTAGATGAACGGATGCAACTCGCCATGGCCGATTTCCAGGCTGACGTTGTCATGCGCCGGATCCGGTTGGGTGACCACATTCAGGCCTTTTTCAACAAACACTGCCGTCACTTCTTCGATCGCCGGACGCACCGTGGTGTCCATGAAGCGGTACACCTCGTCGCGCGACGGGAAGTGCACGGCCTGGCTCAGGCGCTGACGCCAGCCACCCTTGCCGCGGCGTGAGCCGGACACCGGGGCCAGCGAATGCAGTTGCGCGATCTGTTTCTGCGACTCCAGATAGAACGCCTTGTGCAGCCCCCACATCATCAGCAACAAAATCAAAGAGAACGGCAGCGAGGTCAGCACCACCGCCGACTTAAGCGCATCGATGCTGCCGGAGAACAGCAGCGCACTGGTGATCAGCGCGGTCATCGCGCCCCAGAACACCCGCAGCCACTTCGGCCCGTCTTCGTCCGGGCTGCCACCCTTGGCCGACAGGGTCGAGAGCACCACGGTGCCGGAGTCGGCCGAGGTGACGAAGAACACGAAGCTGATGAACACCGTCACAGCGATGACGGTCTTGCTCCATGGGTAGGTTTCCAGCAGCAGGTAAAGGCTCATCGACGGATTGTCGAGGGCCGACATGCCCAGTGCCGACATGCCGTGGTTGAGCACCTGATCGATGGCGCTGTTGCCGAAGATCGACATCCACGCCAAGGTGAAACCCAGCGGAATCAGCAACACACCGAAGACGAACTCACGGATGGTCCGGCCACGGGAAATCCGTGCGATGAACAGGCCCACGAACGGCGACCATGCGATCCACCAGGCCCAGTAGAACACCGTCCAGCCACCGAGCCAGTCGCTTGGCTTGTCGTAGGCATAGAGGTCGAAACTCTTCATCGGCAAGGCGCCGAGGTAGTCGCCAAGGTTCTGGATCAGGGTGTTGAGCAGATGCTGGGTAGGACCGGCGAACAACACGAACAGCAGCAACGCACAGGCCAGCAGCATGTTGATGTCGGACATCACCCGCACGCCTTTATCGACGCCGGAGACGGCGACAATGATCGCCGCACCCATCATCAGCGTGATCAGGCCGACCTGAATCCACTGGGTGTGGGCGATGCCGAACAGATAGTCGAGACCGGAGTTGAGGTGCAGCACACCGAAGCCCATATCGGCGCCCAGACCGAACACCGTGGCGATGATGCCGAAGCCGTCCACCGCATAACCGATGGGGCCGTTGATGCGCTTGCCGATCAGCGGGTAGAGCGCCGAACGCAGCGCCAGCGGCAGGTTATGCCGGTAGGCGAAGTACGCCAGGGCCATACCGACGAAGGCGAACACGCCCCAGCCGTGCAGGCCCCAGTGCAGAAACAGGATCTGCATGGCCTGGCGCGCCGCATCGGCAGTACCGGCCTCGCCTTGCGGCGGTTGGGCCAAATGCGTCAGCGGCTCGGACACACAGAAGAAAAACAGGGTGATGCTGATCCCGGCGGCAAACAGCATGCCGGCCCAGGACAGGTAACTGAATTCGGGTTCGTCGTGGTCGGCACCGAGTTTAATCTTGCCGTAGCCCGATAACGCGGTGACCACCACGAAGACCAGATACAGCGTCATCGCGAGCATGTAGTACCAGCCGACCGTATTGGCCGCCCAGTTTTGTGCCGCCAGCAACCAGGCTCCAGCCTGCTCCGGCATGGCGATGACAACGAGACCAAACAGCAGAATGACCGTCGCGGCGAAGTAGAACACCGGCGGATTCATGCGTACCAGACCGCTGGCGGGGGTGGACGATGCACTCATGAACGGTGCACCTCGAGGGGTTGAAACGTGGCTGAAATGATCGGACTCAGCAAAGGCAAGCCTCCTGTTGTGAGCGGGCAGCGAACCACCGGTTTAACTTGAATGAACGTTCAAGTTAAACATGGATAGGGCGCTAAGGACTAATCGCACGGCCAAGCGGTAGTTTTCCTACGCTAGCTCAAGGAGGGGTATGACGCTGGTTTGAGGGGATTCGTTCACTGGAGAATTGGCTGAATGCCATTATCCCGATTCGGTCTGAAAACCATTCGCGAGCAAGCTCGCTCCCACATTTGAAAAGCATTCCATTGTGGGAGATTCTATGTTGCAGGGGAACCCTGCAACCTCACTTTCGGTTGGTATTCGCTCT